>NZ_LYSP01000036.1:0-68998 GCF_001728945.1 Pseudomonas sp. ENNP23 | reverse complement strand
TAATTTTAGCCGCTAAAATTTTTCGTCTCGGCGGCCGCGATTAACGAACTCGGCAATCTCGTCTTCTGGCGAGTCACCGCTTTCGCTTCCTGGCCCGATGCTGTTGGGCTGATCGTCCTCCTGGCCCCGAATGGCTGCTGCCATCTGGCCGCCGAGGGTCTGCTGGGCTTGCTCCATAAAGTTACTGCTGAGCTTGGCAGCTTTCTCCCCGATAACTGCACCTGCACCTTTGGCAAGCTCAGCAGTGGTGCCGACGGCCAGTTTGGCGGCTTGCTGTAGCGCACTGCCGCCAGGGTCCCCCATTGCTTCGGCCAGCGGGCTGTCCGATCTGTTGCCATCTTCCCCTGCAGAGCTTTGGAAAATGGGCATGCCGCCTTCATCCATCGCTCCCTGTGCCTTCTGCATTGCTGCTTTGATAGCAGAAACGCCCCCGGCCACATTCTGGGCTCCGGCCATGGCGGTGGAGCCTGCCATGCTCATCGCGGCAGAAGCCATGCCGACCGTTCCCATTGCTGCGCCGACCGCTGCGCCGGCCCCGAAGTTGCCAATGCCCCCTGCGCTCGAACTGCTCCCTGTGATGATGCCGGCGAGCATGGGCGGCACCTTATTGGTCAGAAGCAGCAGACAGAGGCAGAAGATCAGCATGACCCCCAGCTCCTCGAAGTTGAGGACGCCCCTGGTCATCTTGGCGAAAAAACTATTGAGTAGGTCGCTGCCAATGCCAACCAGCAGCACCATGGCAAACAATTGAACGGCCACGCCCAGGACGGTCTTGTAGTAGTTGATGGCCATGTCGGAAGTCCAGCGGGAGCCACCGAAGCCCAGGAAGAAGATGCCGGCGTAGATCAGCAACCAGCCGGACACCAACATGATCAGCATGTTGATCGCGATGAGCGCCAGCATGAACAGAATCATCAGGCTCAGCACTAAGCCAACCAGGCTATCTACCGGGCTCCAGGTGGACATGCCAGCAAGCGTTTGCTTCCACAGCATGAATCCGATATCCACGATGCCGGATGGCGTGACCGAGGTTATGCCAGATGCCTGCTCGCCCAGCCTCTGCAGCGACCTAATGATTGAGGTCGCAAACTCCGGCCCGTTCCTGAGTAGCCACAGGTAGAAGCCGAAGAACAGGATGAAACGGCAGAACTCGGCAAAGAACTCGGCCAGGTCTGCCTTGCGCAGGGCCATCATGCCGAATGTCCAGGCCAGGGATATGGTGCCCAGTGTCCAGAACAGCCAGGACGCGGCATTGAGGATGACTGCCTGCCAGGTGGTTGCGCGGCTACTGAACTCGGTAATGACCTGATCCAGCATGCCTTGGTTGGTGAGTTGGGCTGCGGCGCCGCCAGAGTAGAGTGCAAGCAGCAGGCAGCAGCTGATCAGGCTGGTGTTCTTGAGCGTTTTCATGCGGTCACCCTTGCGAGCCGTTCAGTTCAAGCCAGTTCTTCGGTTGCTCGGTGGGCTGGATAGTGCCCGAGCGTCTGGAGCACTGGCCGGCAAACTCCGCCCGGGCCACCCGGTCTTCGATCTGGTTGATCACTTCCAGGGTGCAGTTGGCATCACTGACTTCGGGTATGGCTTGGGTATTTGGCTGGTCATCGCATCCAGCAAGCGCCAGAAGGGTGAGCAGCAGCAGGGGTAGTCTTTTCACGGGGCTCTCCTTAGCGGTTCATGTCCAGCCAGTTCTTGGGTGCTTGGGTGGGCGCTATGCGCCGTTCGGTCGAGGCAGCGTGGGCGGCTTGCTGCTTGGCCTCCAGGTCGGCCTCGGCCTGCATGCGGGTGGCAATGGCGTTTTGCTGGGCGACCAGCAGGCCGCGAATCTGCAGCAGCTGATTGGCCTGCTGGCTGGCCAGTTGGTTGGCGTAGCCGATGGCCTGCATCTGGCCGGTCGCGCCCTGAGCCTGGCGTTGCAGTTGCTGCAGTGTGTTGGCGTCGTGTTGCAGCGCAGCCTGCTGCTGATCCAGGCCAAGAAACAGCGCGTCGTTGGCCCTTTTCTGCGACTCGGAGGCAAGGCGCCGGTTCTCGTTCATCGCCGCCCACTCGGCTTCGCTGCAGCCGGCGTTGGAGAAGCAAGGTGATGCTCTGTAGTAGGCGACGTCCTGGAACTTGCCGAGGTAGCCGTCGATGCTGCCCAAGCTGCGCTTGTAGTAGTCCAGGGTGTCAATGGCGCTACGTAGCCTGTCCATCGTCTGGCTGGCCTGATCCCAGATGTAGGCTGTGGGCGCTGCCGTGTTCTGCAGCATGTTTTCGTATTGCTGCAGTTGGGTCTGGTACTGCTCGATCTGTTTCAGTGTCTGCGCCACGCTCTCCATGGCAGTCAGCACGTTCTGGGTGAGATTGCCGCCGTCGATGACGGGAATGCCCGCCTTGGCGTTCAAACTGATGAACGAGCTGGTGAGGCAGGCCAGAAGCCACAGTTTTTTAGCCGCTAAAATTTTCATCGTCGTCTCCATACGCTTTCATGGCTAGTTGCAATAACGCCTGCTGCGTTTCCTCGATTTTTGACAGCACCACCCCAATGGTTCGGCGCATCTGTGCTTCCTCGAAGCCAGCGAAGCGCTCGTCATTGGTCAGCCACATTTTCAGCAGTCCGCCCAAACGCCCCTGGTCGGCATTGATCTTCACTAAGTCCCCGACCAAATAAGCGTCAATGACGCTTCCGACCTCGTACCCCATCCCCAATGCAAGCAAATAGGAAGACGCCGTTTTTCCTGCATTTCTGGCGCCGGCCTCTATGTGCGCCTTTTCATCTGGAAGGCAGTAGACCTTGATGGGGGGGCTGCTTTTTCTCGTCGCTTCGCTTTGAACTTTTTTCATGCTCTTAGCTTCTCGCTTCTGCTGGCGGTAGCCGGCGCCTCGCAGAGCAAGACACCCGTTGAGCGCGTAGCGCGAATGTGGGGGGAGTGAAGAAGGCCGATCCGCTTGCGGATGGGCCTACTTCACCTGTCTTGCCCGGCATTTCATGCCGATTAATGGCCGCCTTGAGTCGCCAACGGATCGCCTCTCTGCCGTTCAGCGATGGGTTAACGCCAGATGAACGGAAATTGAACGGTTCCGTTGATACTTGAACGACTGCATGGCGTTTGTTGTTCATGGCAGAGGCTCCTTGGCGGGCTTTGCCTTGAACGCAAAGGCGTCTGCCGCGGCTTTGGGCTGAGGGCGCGGTACGGGTGCTTTCCTACTCCGCTGTTGGCTGCCGCTTGCCGACATTGGTAAATCGATCAGCTGGTGTGCGTACCGCCGGAAGGCCTGGTATGTGAAGGAAACACGCCCTTCGTCGTGCAGCGTTTTCCAGATAGCCAGCAGCGACCAGCCGTCTGTGTAGGCTTGCTGGATTTCGTTTCTCAGACTGAGAAAGGCGCTGCGGTTGCGAGCTGTAGTGCTGGCATCAGGTTTTCTCTGAATCCGGGCTGCAATTCGTTGTGAGAGCGTCTGACCAGCCGGCTTCTCGGCTTTGTTTGGATGAGTGTCGATTTCGCTCATGCTCCGTCCCTCAAGTGTCAATGAGCAGCGTTTTTCTCGGTTGCTTTGGCCAGGCCCGCAGTAGCGCGACGTTTCCACCCAGTTTTCATTGATCCTTGAGGGATGGGTGCCGCTTTAGTCGCTGCATGCTTTGTTGTGATGCGATGGCTGAAGGTCTGCCTGGCAATTTGTAGGGCGTCTTCCGCTGCGATACCGCCTTGGATCAGGCGCTCGACATACGCCGCTTCTGATAGCTCCGGTAGCGTCTGCTGTGTCGCTTGGTGTCCTCTGCGACGAATGACGGCTTTCAGCCAACGTGATGGGGAGGTTTGGATTGCTCCCTTGGTCAGCGCATCGACCAGAAGCGCAGTAAGCGCTTCCTGTTGGTCTGCGGGCACGTCGGAGATCAATCGTGCGAGCTGTATGCGTTCTTCGGCATCGAGGAGTGCAAGTATTGCCAGGCCCGGTGTTGAGGATTCATTTGATGGTTCATGTGGTGGTTCTAGGGGTGACATAGCCATGTCACCCTCCCCCTGACATAGCTTTGTCACCCCGGGGGCGACGGGGGTGTCACCCTTCCCATCTCTGCCATCAGTTGGGGGTGACAATTTGTCGGGGTAGCTCAGTACGAGTGTGTAGCCGTTAGAAACCTGTCGGCCGTTGGCATCGAATCGAGCGTCCTTCTTCAACATGCCTGCAGTTAGCAAGGTCTTGATGGTGCGCTGAATCGTGCGCTCCGAAGTGCTGCACTTGGCGGCGATCGTCTTTAGCTTCGGCCAGCAGTAGCCGTGATCATCTGCGTTATCAGCGAGCGCCATGAGGATGAGCTTCGGCACTGGTGGAAGCTGCTGCTCCCATGCCCAGTTCATGGCTTTGATGCTCATAGCGATCAGGCTTCGTCGATGAACTGCGCGAGATCTGATACGCGGAAAAGAACTCGCTTCCCAATTCGTTTCCTTGCGGGGCCAAGCTTGCGGGCAATCTCATTGTCGCCGCTCAGCGTAATCCGCAGCCCTTGAGGGCTCCTGTTGAGAATCTGGGCCACCTGTGCGAGCGACAGCAGGGGGCTGTTGAATTGCTCCATAAGGAGTTGCTCGGTACTAGTCGCCATGCTGGTGCTCTCCTTAACAATGTGAGGTAAAGTAGATAGAACAGCTGCAAATTAGGATAAATTATCGCAGTTGTTGGAATTTATATCCTATTCATGCGTGAGGTCAAGGGTGTACTCCATCCAAGATCGCTTTCGAGCGGTCATTCATCGAAATACCTCTGAGACTCGCCGGTGGTCTGAGCTGGAGGCTTTAACGGGCATTCCTGCTACGAGCTGGCAGAAGGCTTTTAACGCGAAGCAGCGACCGACCGCGGAGATGCTGGAGTCCGTGGCGCAGCTATGGCCGGAGTTTGCGTTTTGGCTTGCTACTGGGGTGACGGACGCGAAGAACGGCCATGTGGCATGCGTGAACGGGGTGAGTAAGCAGTTCTACCCCGAGCGGCCGAGTTCTCAGCGGAACGCTGCCAGGCCTTATTTCAATCAGCTGATTGAGATGTTTCGTCGCAGCTATGGCGAGGGACCAGGCTGGCTCGATGCGGCGACGGAGAGGGATGCGCAAGTGCAACTCTTGAAGCTTGAGGTTGCGAGAGATGCTGAGCGGCTTGCATTCAGTGAGGTTGAGCCAAGCTCGACTGAAGTTTTGAACCTGGCGCGAGAATCTTACAAGCAGGCTCTTAGTGAAGATTGGTTGAGTGCGTTGTCCACGAAGCCAAACGACTGAGGGCGAACTGAGGCTACCAAGGACTGCAATCGGCCAGAAACGGGCTACGCCACAGTGATAAACCAGGCCTCTGCCGAGGCCTTAGCTAACTATGAGCCTAGGGTTGATTCACGCTGTGAAAAATGCGAACGACATTCAAAATGATCTGCTTGTGGATATTCATAAGGAGCTAAGGGGGCACGATTCCGACGTCTCCACCAGAAACTCCCCGAAAACAGTGAAATATCACCTAGCTGGTATTCATCGCCATTTAACTAAGCTGTCGATCTTGAATGACCGAGAGGCAGGCAGAGAGCAGTCCAGCATGCGCATGGCGCTGGGGATTGTCGCGTTCCTAGGGCTCGTATTGTTCACCAATTCCATCGAGCCGAACCCAGACTTCACTTTTATTAACCCCTATCTGTTGGTGCTCAGCGTTTGCGGCGTGGTATTGGCACTGGTCTTCATTTGCGGCGTCCTTGAGCGTTCCCCATTTTGGAAGTCAATTTGGTCGCTGACCTCCGCTCGCTGGATCGTGTACATCATTTTCACTGCGATGGTTCTGGTTGCTAGTGGAAAAGCAGCAAGTCAGGTAAATGCGGTCTTTGGCGTGGATGCTGCATCGTTCCCTCGCACCTATGCGTTCACCACTGCACTGGTTTTGTTCAAACTGGCCAAGCCCTGGCTTATTGGCGTTGCGATTGGCGCCCTGATTGTGAGCCTCTGTGCTGTTAGACGGGGGCTCAAGGCGGTCGTCGAGAACTACGAGATCTGGGCTCTGTTTATGCCCGTCATGACTATCATTCTTGGGGCGTTCGTAATTTTCCGCGTGGGTGGCTGGGATAACAACGAGCTTTCCAACAAGCGCTTAGACCAGAAAATCTTCTTGATGGCCCAGGTGCTTGATCTGAATGCAAAGCACAACTGCAACGGTATTCCCGACACGCACCCGGTGATCTTTCTAGGGCCAACTCAGGAACGTGTATTGGTCGCACCACCGGTTCCAGATCTCGACTTCACTACCTTTTTTCACACTGACATTGAGGTGCCGGATCGATTCGTACAGGCCGACTGCCGGACTGGAGATGTACCGAGTAATTGGAGCTACTGAAAGGGGAGGCAATGCGCGGCAGCATTCGTTTGGCAGCTCTGCCACCTGATCATCCTCGTGCATCCCCTTACGGCCGAATGGTGCCTGCATGGGTACCAGCGCAATCGTCGGAACACGCTTCAGCGTATAGCGGCACCTACCTACGGAGCTGCTGGATGTCGCCAGTTGGCGATCACACGGGCTTTGCGCTAGCGCTTTAAGTTGTCCAGCTTGTCCACAAGATCTTCGGCGCGCAGGTGCGTATAACGTTTGAGCATCTGCATAGACTTGTGGCCGCTGATTGCTGAAACCTCTTGGTCAGATAGGCCGCCCTCGACCAGCCTGCTTACCGCCTCATGGCGCAGATCGTGGAAGCGCAGGTCGGGCATACCTAGCTTGGTCTTCAGCAAACCCCATGTCTTAGTGAATGCGTAGGGGCTTCGCTTACCGTTCTTGCCCGGCTCACCAAAGAACACCAGGTCGCAGTCAATCGGGCGTATAGGGTTGTTCAACGCCGCCTGGAAGGTCTCGGTGGCCCATTTGCTGAGTGGGACGGTGCGAGCACTGTCGTTCTTGGTGTCTGAGAGGCGTACCACGCGTTTTTTCAGGTCTACCTGGTGCCGTCGAAGGGATGTGATCTCTGACGAGCGCATGCCGGTTTCCAGGGCGATGCGGACGATCCAGCCAAGCATGGGGTTGCTGTGATTGTTTACGGCAGTCAGTAGGCGGCGTTCTTCCTCTGCAGACAAGCGCCGGTCGCGGCCTTCGCCGGGACTTGGTTTGCGGATATTCAGCACCGGGTTGAAGCTGAGGCCCAGGCCCCATTCCTGAATCGCCACGGTGAATAGGTGGCTGAGCAGGGCCAGCTCCAGGCGCACGGTGTTGTTGCTGGTGGGCTTGCCGCGATTGGTGATCGAGGCCAGGCGGGTGTCGCGGTAGCCGGCGATGATTTCAGCGGATAGGGCGGCCATGGAGTATTTGCCCAGGTGGCTGATCAACTGTTGGGCCTTGGTGGCTTCGGCGCGCTGAGTGGTCGGCTTCTTGGTCGGGCTGATTTCGCTGAGGTAGCGTTTCAGCGCCATTTCCAAGGTCATGCGCTCGGAGCCGCTGCGCTGGATGTACACACCCCTGACCATTTCGTCTTCGGTGCGGCGTGCCCAGTCTTCGGCATCGCGCTTGGTGCGGAAGGTTTTGGTGTTGGTCGGCCAGCCTGTTTTGCGTACCAGGGCCTTCCAGGTGCCGGCATCCGTTTTGACGATGGTGGCCATATTTTCCTGCTCCAAAAGCGCGCCGCTGTACCGGCACTGTACTGAATTTGTACCTTTGGACTATAGGACTGGTCTAGCTTTTTTCTTGCGGGCATGAAAAAGCCGCGCAATGCGCGGCTTTTGAGGTGGTGGGCCCACACGGACTCGAACCGTGGACCAAAGGATTATGAGTCCTCTGCTCTAACCGACTGAGCTATAGGCCCTCAGAAGGCGGGCGGATTATACCGGCGCCTTGCCGGGGGCGCCAACCGTTTGACTGGGGCTGAGGAATTGTCGGGCGAAGACGTCGGCGGGGAGGGGGCGGCTGACGATGTAGCCCTGGATCTGTTCGCAGCCTTCGGCGCGGAGGAAGGCTTCCTGGTCGGCTGTTTCGACGCCTTCGGCAATGACGGTGAGCTGCATGCTGTGGCCGAGGGCGATGATGGCGCGGGCGATGGCGGCGTCTTCCTGTTCGTGGGGGAGGCCGCGGACGAAGGATTTGTCGATCTTGATGATGTCGAGCGGGAGGCGCTTGAGGTAGCTGAGGGAGGAGTAGCCGGTGCCGAAGTCGTCGATGGCCAGTTGCAGGCCGAGGTCCTTGAGGGCGTGGAGGACGGCGAGGGCTTCTTCGGCCTGGCTCATGATGAAGGTTTCGGTGATTTCCAGTTGCAGGCGTTCGGCGGGGATGCCGGCGCTCCTGAGCTGTTGGTCGATGCGCTGGACGATGCCGGGCTGGTGCAGTTGGGCGCCGGCGAGGTTGACGGAGAGGGGGCCGAAGGGGGCGTGTTGGTCCTGCCATTCGCGCATCTGGCGGCAGGCTTCGCTGATGACCCAGTCGCCTAGGGTGAGGATGAAGCCGTTCTCTTCGGCGAGGGGGATGAAGCGGTCGGGTGAGATGTCGCCGAAGAGGGGGTGCTGCCAGCGCAGGAGAGCTTCGGCGCCGATGAGGCAGCCGCTGCGCAGGCAGAGCTTGGGTTGGTAGTAGAGGCAGAGTTCGTGGCGTTCGAGGGCGCGGCGCAGTTCGTTCTCCAGGGCCATGCGTTCGGTGGCCTGGAAGGTGAGGTCGCGGGTGTAGAGCTCGAAGCGGTTACGGCCTTTGGATTTGGCCAGGTACATGGCGGCGTCGGCGTTCTTGACGAGGGTGGCGGTGTCGCTGCCGTGCTCGGGGAAGCGGCTGATGCCGATGCTGGCACTGATGAAGAATTCGTGGTCCTGGGTTTGGAAGGGGGCCTGGAAGCAGGCGAGCAGGCCTTCGGCCAGTCGCTGGGCGTCTTCGGGGTGGCGCAGGTGGGGCAGGAGGATGATGAATTCGTCGCCGCCGAGGCGGGCGACGGTGTCGTTGCGGCTGAGCTGGTTGCCGAGGCGGTCGGCGATGCTTTTGAGGAGGACGTCGCCGATGGGGTGGCCGAGGCTGTCGTTGATGTGCTTGAAGCGGTCGAGGTCGAGGAACAGGACGGCGCCTTCGTGGCCTTCGCGCTCGCAGGCGGCGAGGGCTTGGCGCAGGCGGCTCTCGAAGAGGATACGGTTGGGCAGGCCGGTGAGGGGGTCGTGGTGGGCCTGGTAGTCGAGCCGGGCCTGGGCCTGTTTGAGCGGTGAGATGTCGGCGAAGACGCCGACGAAGTGGGTGATCTGGCCTTCGGGGTTGCGGACGGCGTTGATGGTGAGCCATTCGGGGAAGGTTTCGCCGCTCTTGCGGCGGTTCCAGATTTCGCCTTGCCAGTGACCTTCGCGGTTGAGCTGGTCCCACATGCCGGCATAGAAGCTGCGTTCGTGGTGGTTGGAGGCGAGCAGGCGCGGGGTCTGGCCGAGGGCTTCGTGTTGTTCGTAGCCGGTGATGGTGGTGAAGGCGCGGTTGACGGCGATGATGCGCTGCTGGGTGTCGGTGATCATGACGCCTTCGGCGGTGCTTTCGAAGACGGTGGCGGCCTGGAGGAGCTCTTCCTGCATCTTCTGCCGGTCGGTGACGTCGCGGGCGATGGTGAGGATGCAGGCTTCGCCGCCGACGGGCAGGGGCTGCGCGGAGAGTTCGCAGACGCGCAGGCTGCCGTCCTTGCGCCGGATGGGGGCGGTGAAGTCACGCAGGCCGCCTTCTTCGCGAATGGCGTTGACCATGTGGTCGCGGTCGCTGGGCCTTTCCCAGATGCGGAGGTCGAGGGTGGTGCGCTGGGCGGCTTCCTGTAGGTCGTAGCCGGTGATGCGGGTGAAGCCTTCGTTGGCTTCGATGAGACAGCCGTCGGAAAGACGGGTGATGAGGAGGCCGTCGGGGGAGGCGTGGAAGGCGCGGGCGAATTTCTCTTCGGAGAGGCGCAGGCGCTGTTGGGTTTCCTGCAGGACGGTGATGTCGCGCACGACGATGATGAGGGCGGGGATGCCTTCGACTTCGGTGTGCTGTGCGGAGAGGAGGCCGGTGAAGCATCGTCCGTCGCTGCGGCGGAAGGCCATTTCGAGGTTGTGCAGGTTTTCGTGTTGGAGATGCTGGAGCAGGCTGGCGGCGAGGCCAGGGTCGGCCCAGAGGCCGAGCTCGGTGGCGGTGTGGCCGATGGCCTGGGCGGCGCTGATCCCGGTCTGCTGTTCGAAGGTCTGGTTGACTTCGAGCAGGCGGCTGTCGCTGCGTCGGGCGAGGGCGATGACGTCGGGGCAGTGGTGGAAGACGGTGGCGAACTTCTGTTCGGAGAGGCGTAGGGCTTCTTCGGTGTGCTTGGCTTCGGTGATGTCGATCATGAGGCCGCGGATGACGGGGACGTGGCCGTGGTGGATGAGGGTGACGATGTCGCGAATCCAGAGGATGCGGCCGTCAGCGGCGAGCATGCGGTAGTCGAAGCTGTGGTCGCGGCCGGCCTGGGTTTCTTCCCGGCAGAAGTGCTGGGCGTGTTTGGCGTCTTCGGGGTGGAGGGTGCGTTGCCAGAAGCCGGGCTCTTTCCATTCGTCGAGGGGGTAGCCGAGCAGGCGTTCGGCGTGGGGTGAGACGTAGGTGAAGCAGTAGTTGTCGAGGCTCATTTCCCAGGCGATGGCGTTGAGGCTTTCGACGAGGCCGCGGTAGTGCTGTTCGCTGTTGCGGATTTCTTCTTCGAGCAGGGCGCGGCGGCTCATTTCGCCACGCAGGCGGCGGTTGATGCGCAGGACGAAGACGAGGACGAGCAAGGCGCCGAGCAGGGCGGGGATGACGTAGATGAGCTGGTCGGTCCAGACGGGGCGGCGGTCGATGACGCCGCCGACCCAGCGGTCCTGGATGGCGTTCATCTGTTCGGGTGTGAGTTCGGTGAAGAATTTGTCGAGGATGCCGACGAGGATCGGTTCGCTCTTGGGCGTGGCCATGGCGAGCTGGTAGCGGTAGGGCGTTTCGCCGCTGATGAAGAGGCCGTCGAGCTTTAGCTGGCGGAGGCTCCAGACGCTGGAGGCGAGGTCGCTGACGAAGGCGTCGGCCTTGCCGGTGGCGAGGGCCTGGAGGGCGGCGGCGACGGTGGGCGCGGTGAGCAGGTTGAGGTCGGGATTGCGGGTGTGGAGCAGTTCGTGGGGGGCGTAGTTTTCAACGACGACGACCTTGAGGCCGTACAGGTCATCGAGTGTCCTGGGATTGGCGCCATCTTCGCGGGCGAGGATGACGATGGGGAAGTCGAGGTAGGGGCGGGTGAAGTTGAGGTAAGCCTGGCGCTCGGGCGTGGACATGATGCCGGGAAGCAGGTCGACTTCGTTGCGCTTGGCACGTTCGAGGACTTCGCTCCAGTTGCCGGGTTCGATGGGGTCGAGGCGGATGTTGAGGCGGTCCTGGATGAGCCGGGTGTAGTCGGCAGCGAGGCCCTGGTGGCGACCTTGGCTGTCGCGGAATTCGAAGGGGGGCCAGGAGGCGTCGACGCCTATGCGCAGCGTCGGGTGGGCCTGGAGCCAGTCCTGTTCTTCCTGTGTGAGGGTGAGCGCTCCTGCGCTGGGCATCCAGAGTGACAGGCACAACACGAGGATGGCAGACAGGCGCGCCATGACAGTCCTGTTCCAAGGGGGATACAGGCCAGAGTGTAGTCGTGGAAGTTGGGGCTTTGGTAGTGGAAAGAAAAACCCCCGGGCGGGCCGGGGGTCTTGTCTTTTACTCGTCGAGGAAGGAGCGCAGATGCTCGCTTCGGGACGGGTGGCGCAGCTTGCGCAGCGCCTTGGCTTCGATCTGGCGGATACGTTCGCGGGTGACGTCGAACTGCTTGCCCACTTCCTCGAGGGTGTGGTCGGTGTTCATGTCGATGCCGAAACGCATGCGCAGGACCTTGGCTTCACGGGCGGTGAGGCCGGCGAGGACTTCGCGAGTGGCTTCCTTGAGGCTTTCGACCGTGGCGACGTCGATCGGGGACTGCATGGTGCTGTCCTCGATGAAGTCACCCAGGTGCGAATCTTCGTCGTCACCAATCGGGGTTTCCATGGAGATCGGCTCTTTGGCGATCTTCAGGACCTTGCGAATCTTGTCCTCGGGCATCTCCATGCGTTCGCCGAGTTCTTCCGGGGTGGGCTCACGGCCCATTTCCTGAAGCATCTGGCGGGAGATGCGGTTGAGCTTGTTGATGGTCTCGATCATGTGCACCGGGATACGGATGGTGCGGGCCTGGTCGGCGATCGAGCGGGTGATCGCCTGGCGGATCCACCAGGTGGCGTAGGTCGAGAACTTGTAGCCGCGGCGGTATTCGAACTTGTCGACGGCCTTCATCAGGCCGATGTTGCCTTCCTGGATCAGGTCGAGGAACTGCAGGCCACGGTTGGTGTACTTCTTGGCGATGGAGATGACGAGACGCAGGTTGGCCTCGACCATCTCCTTCTTTGCACGGCGGGCCTTGGCTTCGCCGATGGACATGCGACGGTTGACGTCCTTGATCTCGGCGACCTTGAGGTCGACTTCCTTCTCGAGGTCCACCAGCTTCTGCTGGTTGCGCTTGATGTCATCCAGCAGCTTGCCGATGGCTTCGGCGTACTTGGCCTTGCCCTTGGCGATGTCTTCGGCCCAGGTCAGGTCGACTTCGTTGCCGGGGAACAGGCGCAGGAAGTCGGCACGCGGCATGCGGGCGTCACGGACGCACAGTTGCATGATGGCGCGTTCCTGGCCGCGGACACGGTCCAGGGCGCCACGGACGCGCTCGACCAGTGCGTCGAACTGCTTGGGCACGAGCTTGATCGGCATGAACAGTTCGGCGAGGGCTTGCAGCTCCTCGGTGGCCTGCTTGCTGCCACGGCCGTGCTTCTTGAGGGCCTTGCGGGCCTTCTCGAGCTGGTCGGATACCGCGGTGAAGCGGCGCAGGGCCTCTTCCGGGTCCGGACCGCCGTCGCCTTCTTCCTCGGCGTCGTCGGATTCGCTTTCTTCGTCTTCTTCGTCGTCATCCTTGGCTTTGGCGGCCTTGTCGTTTTTCAGTTCGACAGGCTCGACTTCCTCGGCCGGCAGGCTACCGTCGTCGGGGTCGATGTAGCCACTGAGGACGTCGGAGAGGCGGCCACCTTCGGTGGTGACGCGCTGGTATTCGGCGAGGATGCTGTCCACGGCGCCCGGGAAGTGGGCGATGGCGCTCATCACTTCGCGGATGCCTTCCTCGATGCGCTTGGCGATTTCGATCTCGCCTTCGCGGGTGAGCAGCTCGACCGTGCCCATTTCGCGCATGTACATGCGGACCGGGTCGGTGGTGCGGCCGATGTCGGTCTCCACCGCGGCGAGAGCGGCTGCGGCTTCTTCCGCTGCGGCTTCGTCGGTGTCGGCTTCGGCCAGCAACAGGGCATCCGCATCCGGAGCACTCTCGAATACGTTGATCCCCATGTCATTGATCATGCGGATGATGTCTTCCACCTGTTCCGGATCGGAAATATCCTCCGGCAGGTGGTCGTTGACCTCCGCGTAAGTCAGGTAACCCTGCTCACGACCACGGGCGATCAACTCTTTGAGGCGAGACTGCTGTTGCGCTTTTCCGGACATAACACCCTATCCACTGAAGGTCTTGGCGGGCTGAAAACAAGCCGAGGATTATACCAGAACCGGGGCCTCACGCGCCAGTTGGGCGGGAGGGGGCTGAGGATGGACTACGGCTGAGAAGGTCACGCAGTTGGTCTTTCTCTTCTGCGCTGAGTTCGCTTTGCTTGGCTTTGCGTAGCAATTGCTCAAGGCTGCGCTCGCGTTGGCGGGCCGACAACCTAGTTATAGTGTCGAAAAACTGTTGTTCAAGGTTGTCGCTGGAAATCAGCCATTCCTTTTCCGCCAGTGCCTGCAGCAGGCGGCCCTGCTCGGTGCCGTGCCAGCGGGCGATCAGTTGCAGGGAGCGCAGCCGGGGGTTTTTCTGTACGGCTTCCAGCAGCGACACCATGAGCTGGGCGTAGCTGTCGTCTTCTGCGGCGAAGTGGCTGGCATTCTCTACTTTCTGCGCGAGTTGCGGGTGGTGCAGCAGCGTGCGCAGGGCGGTCAGCGTGGGGGATTCGACATGCACTTCGGTGCGCGGTGGGCGGCGCGGTTCGCCCTTGCGATCCCACTTGCGGCCATCCTTCTTCCAGCCGTCCTTTTTCCACTCGCGCTTCGGTTGGGCGACGGGTGGTTCGTAGCTCATCTCCCGCATGGAGTCGCCATACGCGTCGTAGGCGGGGGCGGCTTCGTAGGCGTAATCCTCCGTGTACGGCATGTGTTCGCTGACGGGGGCTGCCTGTGCCATCTGGCCGATTGCGTCGCCGCTGAGACCCGTGATCTCGGCCAATCGCTGGCGCATCAGGGTACGCAGGTTGGCGCCGGGCACTTTTTCGATCAGCGGTGAGGCGAGTGTCACCAGGTGCGCCTTGCCTTCCAGGGAGCGCGGGTCTGCCTCTTCCTGCAGTTGGTGGAAGAAGTAGTCCGCCAGTGAGTGGGCGTGTTGGGTGATGCGGGCGCGGAAGGCGTCGGTGCCTTCAGTTCGGACCAGGCTGTCCGGGTCTTCGCCTTCCGGGAGGAACAGGAAGCGCGCGCGGCGCCCGTCTTCCAGGCTCGGCAGGGTGGCTTCCAGAGCGCGCCAGGCGGCCTTGCGCCCGGCCTGGTCGCCATCGAAGCAGAACAGGATGCTGGGTACGAGGCGGAACAGGCGGCGGACGTGCTCTTCGCTGGTGGACGTGCCAAGGGTGGCCACGGCGTTGCGCAAGCCCTGTTGGGCGAGGGCGATCACGTCCATGTAGCCCTCGACGACCATGATCTCGTCGAGGTTGCGGTTGCTCTTGCGCGCTTCGTAGAGCCCGTAGAGTTCCTGCCCCTTGTGGAAGACGGGTGTTTCCGGCGAGTTGAGGTACTTGGGCTTGTCATCCCCCAGTACTCGGCCGCCGAAGGCGATGATGCGTCCGCGGCTGTCGCGGATGGGGAACATGACCCGGTCGCGGAAGCGGTCGTAGCGCTTGCCGGTCTCGCTGTTCTCGATCAGCAGGCCGGCGTCGATCATGTGCTTCTGCTGCAGAGCATCGGCGCCCATGTGCTTGAGCAGGTTGTCCCAGCCGGGGGGGGCGAAGCCCAGACCGAAGTCGCGGGCGATCTCGCCGGAGAGGCCGCGCCCCTTGAGGTACTCGACGGCCGCCTTGCGGGTCGGGTGGTTTTTCAGAGCGCTCCGGTAGTAGTCGGAGGCCGCGTTGAGCAGGGCGTACAGCGGGGAATCGGTCGGCTGGCGCGGGCGATTGCTGCGACTGCCTTCCTCGCGCGGCACTTCCATGCCGGCCTTGCGGGCCAGCTCTTCGACAGCCTGGGGAAAGTCCAGGTTGTCGTGATCCATGATGAAGCCCAGCGCGTTGCCGCCAGCGCCGCAGCCGAAGCAGTAGTAGAACTGCTTGTCGGGGCTGACGCTGAAGGAGGGGCTCTTCTCGTTGTGGAACGGACAGAGGGCGCTGTAGTTCTTCCCGGCCTTTTTTAGCTGGATGCGCGATGCCACCACCTCGACGATGTCGGTGCGGTTCAGCAGGTCATCGATGAATCCTTGCGGGATCAGGCCGGCCATAGGGTGCTCAGGAGACGAAAAGGCTCAAAGCATAGGCCCTTGTCGCAATCACTGCGACGTCGGGTGGACCCGGGCTGTAAAAACAAAAACTCCGATCTTCGCAAGACGAAGCGGAGTGGATTGCGGTGCCCCATTAATGCACTCGCCCGGCCGAGGCCGGGCGATGCTTGAGCGTGCGGCGAAGCCTGTTAACTCAGTACAGGCGCTCGCGGCGACGCTGTTCGCGCTGCACTTTCTTGGCGTGGCGCTTAACGGCGGCAGCGGCTTTGCGCTTACGCTCGGCAGTGGGCTTCTCGTAGAACTCACGGCTGCGGACTTCGGCCAGTACACCGGCTTTCTCGCAGGAGCGCTTGAAGCGACGCAGGGCTACGTCGAAGGGTTCGTTCTCTTTAACTTTGACGGCTGGCATCCAGGTCGTACCTTCACTAATTACCGGGGGTGAACGTGCTCCTGGCTTAGAGTGCGGGAGAACGTCGGTTTTCAAGGGTTGCGGATATTAACCCCTTGCCCCCTGGAATGCAAAGCCTTCAGTCGAAAAGCGCTGGCCGGGGAGGGGGGCGACGATTATGATGCGCGCCTTCTTCATTGGCTAGTCCTTCAAGGTTCGATCCTCATGCTGGTGCTGGGTCTGGAGACCTCTTGCGACGAGACCGGCGTCGCTCTTTACGACAGTGAGCAGGGCCTGTTGGCCGATGCGCTGTTCAGTCAGATCGATCTCCATCGCGTTTACGGTGGCGTGGTGCCGGAGCTTGCCTCCCGCGACCACGTGAAGCGCATGCTGCCGCTGATTCGCGAGGTGTTGGCGACGGCCGGCCGCAGTCCGCAGGACATCGATGGCATCGCCTACACCTCCGGCCCCGGTCTGGTGGGGGCTCTGCTGGTCGGCGCATCCTGCGCCCAGGCCCTGGCGTTCGCCTGGGGCGTGCCGGCGCTGGGCGTCCACCACATGGAAGGGCACCTGCTGGCCCCGATGCTGGAGGAGCAGCCTCCCGCCTTTCCTTTTATTGCGTTGCTGGTTTCCGGCGGGCATACCCAACTGGTGCGGGTGGATGGTATTGGCCGCTACCAGGTGCTCGGCGAGTCGGTGGACGACGCAGCCGGTGAGGCGTTCGACAAGACCGCCAAACTCATCGGTCTGGGCTACCCGGGCGGCCCCGAGATCGCCCGACTGGCGCAGTCCGGCACGCCGGGGCGTTTCACCTTCCCCCGGCCGATGACCGATCGGCCCGGGCTGGATTTCAGCTTCAGCGGCCTCAAGACCTTCGCACTGAACACATGGCAGCAGTGCCGCGACGCGGGTGATGCCGGCGAGCAGACGCGCTGCGACATCGCGTTGGCCTTCCAGCAGGCGGTGGTCGAGACGCTGGTGATCAAGTGCAAGCGTGCGCTCAAGCAGTCCGGCCTCAAGCGCCTGGTCATCGCCGGTGGCGTCAGCGCCAACCAATCCCTGCGCGAGTCACTCGGGGCGATGCTGGGTGAACTGGGCGGCGAGGTCTTCTATGCTCGCCCGCGCTTCTGCACCGACAACGGCGCGATGATCGCCTATGCCGGTTGCCAGCGGCTGCTGGCTGGTCAGAAGGATGGTCCGGCCATTGGCGTGCAGGCACGTTGGCCGATGGAGAGTCTCCCGGCCATCTGAGGCCGGGCTGCCCGGAGGCTTCCGGGCATCCACTCCGATTTTCAGAAATGTCGTTCGCGTCCTGCGAAAAGGTCGCGTAGATTGCCCCGGTGCCGCCAGACGATGAGCCCGCACAGCGCGGACATCGGCAGCAGTGCCGCCGGCTGCTGCCAGGCCAGCAAGGGCAGGGTGAGCGGCGTGGCGATGAGTGAGGCGAGCGAGCTGGTGCGGGTCAGGTAGAAGGTCAGTACCCACGCCGACAGTGCCAGCAGTGCCGCCGGCGGGTAGAGCCCCAGGAGCATGCCGGCGGCGGTGGCGACGCCTTTGCCGCCACGGAAGTTGAAGTACAGCGGGTAGAGATGCCCAAGCACGGCAGTCAGGCCGATCCAGGCCTGCTCCTGCAGGTCGAGGCCAAGCAGGCGGGCGACCAGTATGGGCAGCAGCCCTTTGAGCAGGTCGCCCAGCAGGGTAAGGATGGCGAGGCGCTTGCCGGCCACCCGCAGCATGTTGGTGGCCCCGGGATTGCCCGAGCCTTCGGCGCGTGGGTCGGCAGTGCCGAACACGCGACTGAGCAGGATGGCGAAGGACAGCGAGCCGAGCAGGTAGGCGAGGATCGCCAGCAGCCAGAACATTGGTATCCATTCCAGGGCGAGGAAGCCCTGATTCTAGCGGGGCAACACTGACGTGGACACGGTTTTCATCGAAGGCTTGGAAGTCGATACCGTTATCGGGGCGTATGACTGGGAGCGCAGTATCCGGCAGTGCCTGCGCCTGGACCTCAGCATGGCTTGGGACAACCGCCCTGCTGCCGAAGGCGACGATCTGAGCAAGGCGCTCGATTACGCCGCTGTTTCCCAGCGCATCCAGGCTTTCGCTGCCGAGGCGACTTTCGAATTGGTGGAAACCTTTGCCGAGCGTCTGGTGGCGCTGCTGATGAGCGAGTTCGGCATTCCGTGGATCCGCCTGCGGCTGCACAAGCCCGGCGCGGTGCCCGCTGCCAGCAGTGTTGGCGTGGAGATCGAACGCGGATGCCGCTGACCACGATCTACCTGGGCCTGGGCAGCAACATCGACCGGGAGCACCATCTCGTGGCGGGGCTCGAAGCCCTTTCCGGCTTCCTGCAGGACATGCGTTGCTCGCCGGTTTTCGAGAGCCTGCCGGTGGGGATTCGCAGTGGGAATTTCTTCAATTTGGTGGTCGAGGCACGCACCGATCTGCCGTTGCATGACCTGGATCGCCGGCTCAAGGAGATCGAGGCGGACAACGGCCGCTATGCGCCCGGACGCAAGGGGTTGCCCCTGGACATCGACGTGCTGCTGTACGGCGATCTGGTGGGTGACTTCGATGGCCTGGTGCTGCCGCGTGCGGAAGTCCTGAAGAATGCTTTTGTGCTCTGGCCCCTGGCGCTGCTGGCGCCGGAACTGTCACACCCCGGCGTGCAGCGCCCGTTTGCCGACCTCTGGCTGGAGGCGTCCATCGGCCAGGCGCTGTGGCCTGCCCCCTTCCGTTGGCGAGGCCTGGCCTTGACGCCGGGCGAGCTGCTCCAGGGCTACCCGGCGCCTGCCTGACCCTCAGTCCGCGACGACGATGATCACCACCCTGCGGTTCTCCTTGCGGCCTGCCGAGGTGGCGTTGTCGGCGATTGGGCGGGTCTGCCCCATGCCTCGTAGCTGGATGGCGTGCTTCTGCATGCCGTTTTCCTCCATCACCGCCCCCACGCTGCCAGCCCGGCGCTCGGAGAGTTGCCGGTTGTAGTCCGGCGCGCCGTAGTTGTCGGTGTGGCCTTCGAGGATCACGCCGGTGATGCCCACTTTCAGCAGGGAGTGGGTGATGTCCGCGATGGTCTGGCGGCTGGTGTCGGAGATGCGCTCCGAGTTGTTGTCGAACAGCACCTTGCCGGAGAGGCCGAAGGCCCAGCCCTCGTCCGTCAGCTTGAAGCCCTTGGCCTTGAGCATGGCCACCTGCTCTTCGCTCAGGCCTTGCTGGGGTGGTGCACTCTGGCACCCGGTTATCCACAGGAAGGCGATCAGCAGCCAGGTTAGGTGGAGGCTCGGGTGGATTTTCATGGTGGTTCTCCTGAAAAGCGGGGGGGTGAAAGACAGCGTTAACGCAGAGAGGCGGCCTGCCGACCGCTCTGGTTCCTCTTGGCTCTGTACATGGCGGTGTCCGCCTGCTGGAGCAGTTCGTCGAGGGAGCTGGCGTCTTGGGGATAGATGGCGATACCGATGCTGAGCGAGGCGACGATCTCGCCGCTGCCTGGCAGAGGAATGGGGGGCAGCATGCTGGCGAGGATCTTGTCGGCGATGTGCTGGGCGTCTTCGAGGTCATGCAGCGGTGAGAGCAGTACAGCGAACTCGTCCCCGCCCAAGCGGGCCACGAGGTCCTCCTCGCGCAATTGGCTGCGCAGGCGTTCGGCGATGCTGATCAGGACCTGGTCGCCTGCTCCGTGCCCCAGTTCGTCGTTGATGGCCTTGAAGCGGTTGCAGTCGAGGAACAGGAGGGCAAAGCGCCCGCCAGTCAGTTTGGCCTGTCGCATGGCCCGGGTGAGCGCTGGTTCGAATTGGCTGCGGTTCGGCAGGCCGGTCAGTGGGTCGTGGCTGGCCTGGTGGGCGAGCGAGGCATTCTCGCGTTGCAACTGGTTCTGCCAGGCCTCGATCTCATCCAGCAGTTGGTTGAAGTCCTCCCCCAACTCGTGAAGCTCGGCAATTGGGGACGAGGGCACGCGGCGGGCGAAGGTGCGCTCCCGGGCGATGGTGCGGGCCACGGCCGAGAAAGCCCGCAGCGGTGCCATCAGCTCGCGCTGGGTGCGGCGCGAATAGAGGTTGGCGACCAGGCTGCCGAGGGCCAGGCAAAGCAGGAGTGCAAGCGCTCCATTCCGCAGGAAGCGGCTCAGGTTGCTGCCTTGGCTGCTCAGTTGCAGCTCGCCGACGGTGCGCCCCTGGTACTGGATGGGGTAGCGCAGGGGCTGGTTGAGCAGCAGGTCGGCCAGGCCGCGTTCAAGCCCACTCCAGCCATGGGTGGTGGGGCGTTGCCAGTCCACCAGCAGGGATCGCTGGCCGTCGAGCACGCGTACTTCGGCGAGGTCCTCGGGGGCGGCGATCAGCTCAAGGCTTTCCTGTATGGCCACTGCATCACGGAAGATCACGGCGGCTTCGAGTGTGTAGCCCAGGGAGCGGGCCAGCAGTTGCAATTGGTACTCGGCGTAGTTGCGAAGTGCAAACACGCCCAGCAGGGTCAGTGAGAGTGCGGTCAGGCTCATGGCCAGCAGGATGCCGCGTAGTTGAGTGCGCCACAGCAGTCGGCTGAGGGTGTAGGCGTGAGGGCGGGTGACTTGGCGCCGGCGGTTCATGGCTGAGCCCTGTTGCGACGCCCCAGTTGCAGGACCTGGGGATGGATGCGCAGACCGCTGCGCGCGACGGCATCCAGATTAACCGCGAAGCTGACGTGGGTATTCTCGATATCCAGGCAGAACAGGCTGCCATCACTGCAGGCATCGGCGCTTTCGCTGATGGTCAGCACGGGTTTGTCGGCCAGGCGGCCCAGCAGCCGGCGTCGCGACCCTGGGTCGAGAATGCCGATGTAGAGAGCGTCGCACGTGGTTTCCAGGTCTGCAGAGTCCTGGAGCAGGCGTCGACCGGAAACGGGTATTTCGTAGTCGCGACTCACGCCGGCAAGCAGCCTGTCCGCGTATTGGGTCGGGCCGGTGATGCACAGGGCGATCTGGTCCTTGGGTTGCGGCCAGCGGCTGTAGGCCAGGATGCCTTCTACTGCCTGGCGTACCCGCTCACCACGGACCTCGGCCGGGTTCGGTGTCGGCTCCTGGGCCGTTGCGCTGAGCGCCAGCAGCCCCAGCAGCAGGCCCAGCTGCCAGGGACGAAGGTTCCATGAGAGCACCTGCAGCCTCCAGGGCTCTCGCAATGCGCGAGAGCATTCGCCAAAAATACGGCGCCAACATCCGTTTGATGTCTCAAAAGTCTAGATGGGCCAAATATTTGGCAGCCTATCAAGGACAAGCAAGTGTGGCTACTGGCTAGCAGCGGGCTGGGCTGAACGGTAGGCGGCAAGTGCCGCGATTCGCTCGCGTGACAGCGCTTCGCCGAGCACCGCGCCGCTGAGCCCCTTGGCCATGAGTTCTTTCACGCCGACGGCTCGTGCGGCAGCGGCGGCACCACGCAGGTAAGCGGCCTGGGGATAGTCACGGTCTTCCATGCCGGTGCGGCCTCGGGCGTCCATCTCGCAGGCGGCGATGAATTCGTCGAAGCGCTGCGGACGGCGATAGACATCGAAAGCCTGCATCAGCGTGGCCAGAGTACCTGGACGCAGCTCCTGGGCGCGGTGGGCGTGGGTGTGGTACTCGCCTACCAGCAACGCCAGCTCCTGGCAGTCGCGCGGTGCCTTGCAGCGCTCGTTCACCGCCTTGATCGGTGCCAGGCCCCGTTGCTCGTGCTGGAGGTGGCGCGGCCACTCTTCCGGCGGGGTCAGGCCCTTGCCCAGGTCGTGCAGCAGGCAGGCCCAGCGCACGGTGAGTGGCTGCTGGTGCTCGGCGCACTGACGCAGGACCGCGAGGACGTGAAGGCCGGTGTCGACTTCGGGGTGATGGGCGGGCGGCTGGGGCACGCCGAACAGGGCATCCAGCTCCGGCATCCAGGCCCTCAGGGCACCGCAGTTGTGCAGGACCTCGATGAATACATCGGGTCGGGGCTCCATCAGGGCACGTGAGACTTCCTTCCAGGTGCGTTCGGCTGTCAGCGCATCGAGTTCGCCGGATGCGGCGATCTCGCCCATGAGCCTGAGGGTTTCCTCGGCGACGCGGAAACCCAGTGGTGCGTAGCGGGCGGCGAAACGGGCGACCCGAAGGACACGCAGTGGGTCTTCGGCGAAGGCTGGGGAGACGTGGCGGAGGATGCGTTGTTCCAGGTCGTGCTGGCCACCGTAGGGGTCGATCAGACGGCCGTCGGCGTCCTCGGCGATGGCGTTGACGGTAAGGTCGCGGCGGATCAGATCGTCTTCGAGGGTCACGTCCGGGCTGGCGTAGAAGGTGAAGCCGCCGTAGCCGCGCCCGCTCTTGCGCTCGGTGCGGGCCAGGGCGTACTCCTCGCCGGTATCGGGGTGGAGAAATACCGGGAAGTCGGCACCCACCGGTTTGTAGCCGAGCGCCAGCATCTGTTCGGCGCTTGCCCCCACCACGACCCAGTCGTTTTCAGTGACCGGTCTGCCCAAAAGACGGTCACGTACGGCGCCGCCCACCTTGTATATCTGCATGCTCATTTCCTCCGAGGCTGCGGAGGATAGCAGCCTGGCCGGCCGTGGCGACCGGTATCTGCCGGACCAGTGCCTCGACGGCGGTTTGCAGCAGTTCGGCACTGTCCCAGGCGGGGCTTAGGCCGGTGCTGGCGGTACCCTCCCAGAGCACCTGGCCTGCCAGGTCGGTAATGCGTAGACGCAGGGTGCCGGTGGCGTCGCGCAGGCGGTGGATGGCCTGGTAGGAACCGAGGGGGGCGGGCGGTGCCTCGTCGACACGGAACTCCAGCGGCGCATCCTGCAGGGCCAGCCAGTAGTAGACGCGAAGTTCCGGCTGCTGGCTTTCGTGGTAGCCGCGCTCGGCCAGTTGCTGGCGCAGCAACGGGGCGAGCTGCCGGTAGCGGGCGCGGTAGGGGGCTTCGTCCTGCAGGGCCTGCTCGGGGGCGATGAGTTCGAAGCTGGCGTGTCCGACCAGGGAGGGGCTGGCCGGCTGGGTGACCTGGATGCCGGGGATGTGGCTGGAACAGGTGGCCAGTGCCAGGCACAGCAGCAGGACGAGGAACAGGCGCATCGACGCTCTCCATGGGCGATGGACCGCATGCTCGGGCGCACCCGGGCAGGCGGTCAACCGATCAAATGGGCGGGATGACCAGATCCAGGCGCGGGTACTCGCCGTCCTCGCCCCGTTCACCCTTTGGGGGCATGTGGAAGGTCCCCGTGATGTTGTCGCCGTTGAGTGTTTCCAGGTGGATGTCGAACCCCCACAGGCGGTGCAGGTGGCGCATCACCTCTTCGGTGGATTCGCCGAGCGGTTTGCGATCGTGCTGCTGGTGGCGCAGCGTGAGCGAGCGGTCCCCCCGGCGGTCGACGCTCCAGATCTGCACGTTGGGCTCGCGGTTGCCGAGGTTGTACTGGGCGGCGAGGGTTTCGCGGATGATCCGGTAGCCGGGTTCGTCGTGGATGGCCGGGACCAGCAGTTCGTCCTTCTGGTCGTCGTCGAGGATGCTGAACAGTTTGAAGTCGCGGATCACCTTGGGCGAGAGGAATTGCAGGATGAAGCTCTCGTCCTTGAAGCTCTTCATGGCGAACTTGATGGTGGAGAGCCAGTCGCTGCCGGCGATGTCGGGGAACCAGTGCTTGTCTTCCTCGGTGGGCTCCTCGCAGATGCGGCGGATGTCGCGGTACATGGCGAAGCCCAGGGCGTAGGGGTTGATGCCGCTGTAGTAGGGGCTGTCGAAGCTGGGCTGGTAGACCACGCTGGTGTGGGACTGGAGGAACTCCATCATGAAGCCGTCGGTAACCAGGCCTTCGTCGTACAGGTCGTTCATCAGGGTGTAGTGCCAGAAGGTGGCCCAGCCTTCGTTCATCACCTGGGTCTGGCGCTGTGGGTAGAAGTACTGAGCGATCTTGCGCACGATGCGCACGATCTCGCGCTGCCAGGGCTCCAGCAGCGGGGCGTGCTTTTCGATGAAGTAGAGGATGTTCTCCTGGGGTTCGGCCGGGAAGCGGCCCTTGTCCTTGTCGCCGGATTTGCCGTGGCCCTTGGGAATGGTGCGCCAGAGGTCGTTGATCTGCCGTTGCAGGTGCTCTTCGCGTTCCTTCTGCCGGCGCCGCTCCTCTTCGGCGGAGATGGGGTAGGGACGCTTGTAGCGGTCCACACCGTAGTTCATCAGGGCGTGGCAGGAGTCCAGCAGGTTTTCCACGGCATCGATCCCGTGCCGTTCTTCGCACTGGTTGATGTACTGCTTGGCGAATACCAGGTAGTCGATGATCGAGCTGGCGTCAGTCCAGGTGCGGAACAGGTAGTTGCCCTTGAAGAAGCTGTTGTGGCCATAGCAGGCGTGGGCGATCACCAGCGCCTGCATGGTGATGGTGTTCTCTTCCATCAGGTAGGCGATGCAGGGGTCGGAGTTGATCACGATCTCGTAGGCAAGGCCCATCTGGCCGCGGGTGTATGACTTCTCGGTGCTGAGGAAGTGCTTGCCGTAGGACCAGTGGTGGTAGCCCAGGGGCATGCCCACGGAGGCGTAGGCATCCATCATCTGTTCGGCAGTGATGATCTCGATCTGGTTGGGGTAGGTATCGAGTGCATAGCGTTCGGCCAGGCGGCCGATCTCGCGGTCATAGGCACGGATGAGGTCGAAGGTCCACTCCGATCCCGTGGAGATCGGCTGCCTTTTCTTCTCTTTCGCGGTCATGGCGCAGCCCTCAGGTAACCAGCCGGCGCTGGAAGAGTTCGCGGAACACCGGATAGATGTCGGACGCCGATACGATCTGCTGTTGGGCGAATGTGTCGGCGAACGTCTCGCACACCTGCTCATACTCGAACCACAGCGCCTGGTGCTCGCGCGGGGTGATCTCGACGTAGGTGTAGTACTGGACGAACGGCATGATCTGCTTGATCAGGATGTCGCGGCAGATGGGTGAGTCGTCGTTCCAGTTGTCGCCGTCCGAGGCTTGGGCGGCGTAGATGTTCCATTCGTTGACGGGGTAACGCTCGGCCATGATCTCCTGCATCATCTTGAGCGCGCTGGAGACGATGGTGCCGCCGGTTTCGCGGGAGTAGAAGAACTCCTCTTCGTCCACTTCCTTGGCGCTGGTGTGGTGGCGGATGAACACCACTTCGATCTTGTCGTAGTTCCGCTTGAGGAACAGGTACAGGAGGATGAAAAAGCGCTTGGCGATATCCTTGGTCGCCTGGGTCATGGAGCCGGAGACGTCCATCAGGCAGAACATGACGGCCTTGGAGCTGGGATTGGGCTGTTTGACCAGCAGGTTGTACTTGAGGTCGAAGGTGTCGAGGAAGGGCACACGCTCGATGCGGGCGCGCAGCCGGGCGATCTCGGTTTCCAGCTCCTGGATGTCGCCGAAGTTGTCCGGCTCCTCCCGCTTGAGGCGCGCGAGTTCCTCTTTTGCTTCCCGCAGCTTGGCGCGACTGGAGCCGGACAGGGCAATGCGCCGGGCGTGTGCGGAACGCAAGGTACGGACGATGTTGATGCGCGAGGGGTTGCCCTCGTTGCTGATGCCGGCGCGCACGGTCTTGAAGGTATCGGAACCGGTCAGGTGGCGTTTCACCAGGTTGGGCAGTTCGAGGTCTTCGAACATGAAGTCGAGGAACTCTTCCTGGGTGATCTGGAAGACGAATTCGTCCATCCCGTCGCCCTGATTGCTGGCCTTGCCACTGCCGCGTCCGCCGCCTCCGCCCTGGGGACGAGGGATGCGTTCACCGGCGGTGAATTCCTTGTTGCCCGGGTGGACGATGGTCTGTCGGCCGCCACGGCCGTGGTGCAGCACGGGCTCGTCGATGTCGCGACCGGGGATGCTGATCTGCTCGCCGTGCTCCATGTCGGTGATGGAGCGCCGGCTGACGGCCTCCTCCACGGCCTTCTTGATGTGCTCGCGGTAGCGCCGCAGGAACCGCTGGCGGTTCACGGTGCTCTTGTTCTTGCCGTTCAGGCGACGGTCGATCACATAGCTCATAGATGCCCCTCCGGGGCAGCGTCAGGCTGCCAACCGCAGGCTGCGGCGGGGAGCCCCGCGCGCAGTGTGCAGTTGATGACTTGCGGCTGCTGTTATTGCGACTTGCGTACCCGCAGGTACCACTCGGACAGCAGGCGGACCTGCTTCTCGGTGTAGCCGCGCTCGACCATGCGCTTGACGAAGTCGTTGTGCTTTTGCTGCTCCTCTTTGCTGCCTTTGGCGTTGAAGCTGATGACCGGCAGGAGGTCCTCGGTGTTGGAGAACATCTTCTTCTCGATGACCACCCGCAGCTTCTCGTAGCTGAGCCAGCTGGGGTTCTTGCCGTTGTTGTTGGCCCGGGCCCGCAGCACGAAGTTGACGATCTCGTTGCGGAAATCCTTCGGGTTGCTGATGCCGGCGGGTTTCTCGATCTTCTCCAGTTCCTCGTTGAGGGCGACGCGGTTGAGGATCTCGCCGGTTTCCGGGTCGCGGTATTCCTGGTCCTGGATCCAGAAGTCCGCGTACAGCACGTAGCGGTCGAAGATGTTCTGGCCGTACTCGCTGTAGGACTCCAGGTAAGCGGTCTGGATTTCCTTGCCGATGAATTCGATGTAGCGCGGTGCCAGGTACTCCTTGATGTAGCGCAGGTAGCGTTCGCGCACTTCGGCGGGGAACTGTTCCTGCTCGATCTGCTGCTCCAGCACGTAGAGCAGGTGCACCGGGTTGGCGGCGATTTCGTGAGGGTCGAAGTTGAAGACCTTGGAGAGGATCTTGAAGGCGAAGCGGGTGGACAGGCCGTTCATGCCTTCGTCGACGCCTGCCGAGTCGCGGTACTCCTGGATCGACTTGGCCTTGGGATCGGTGTCCTTGAGGTTTTCGCCGTCGTAGACGCGCATCTTGGAGTAGATGTTGGAGTTCTCCGGCTCCTTCAGGCGCGAGAGGACGGAGAACTGGGCGAGCATGCGCAGGGTGTCGGGCGCGCAGTGGGCCTTGGCCAGCGAGCTGTTGATGAGCAGCTTGTCGTAGATGCGAATCTCGTCGGTGACGCGCAGGCAGTAGGGCACCTTGACGATGTAGATCCGGTCGATGAAGGCCTCGTTGTTCTTGTTGTTGCGGAAGCTGTGCCATTCGGATTCGTTGGAGTGGGCCAGCAGGATGCCGCTGTACGGAATCGCCCCCAGGCCTTCGGTGCTGTTGTAGTTGCCCTCCTGGGTGGCGGTGAGCAACGGGTGCAGGACCTTGATGGGTGCCTTGAACATCTCGACGAATTCCATCAGGCCCTGGTTGGCGCGGCACAGGGCGCCAGAGTAGCTGTAGGCGTCCGCGTCGTTCTGCGGGTACTCCTCCAGCTTGCGGATGTCGACCTTGCCGACGAGGGCGGAGATGTCCTGGTTGTTCTCGTCACCCGGCTCGGTCTTGGCCACGGCAATCTGGTTGAGGATCGAGGGGTAGAGCTTCACCACGCGGAACTGGCTGATGTCGCCACCGAACTCCTGCAGGCGCTTGGTGGCCCAGGGCGACATGATGCTGGAGAGGTAGCGGCGCGGGATGCCGTAGTCCTCTTCGAGGATCGCGCCATCCTCGGCGGCGTTGAACAGGCCCAGCGGGGACTCGAATACCGGAGAGCCCTTGATGGCGTAGAAGGGCACCTTCTCCATCAATTGCTTGAGCTTCTCGGCCAGGGACGACTTGCCGCCGCCCACCGGGCCCAGGAGGTAGAGGATCTGTTTCTTCTCTTCCAGGCCCTGCGCGGCATGGCGGAAGTACGCGACGATCTGGTCGATGCACTCTTCCATGCCATGGAAGTCGGCAAAGGCCGGATAGCGGCGGATCACCTTGTTGGAGAAGATCCGCGACAGGCGTGGATCGGAAGAGGTATCCAACAGCTCGGGCTCGCCGATCGCCATGAGCATGCGCTCCGCAGCGGTGGCGTATGCGCTCCTGTCCTGTTTGCAGAGGTCCAGGTACTCCTGCAGGGAATACTCTTCCTGGCGAGTGGCTTCGAAGCGCTGTTGGAAGTGGCTGAAAATGCTCATTGCGTCACCTCGCTGGATACGGGAGCCGGCGGGATCGGTCACGCGGGTGGGCAGTCGTCCGACGAGTCGGCCGAAGAGAATCCCCCAGTACACCAAATGGTCGCTGCCGATGGCCCGGAACCGGTGTGCCGGCTCTCCTTTTTGGATGGCCTGAGCTAAGAGTAGTTCGGAATCGGCGAGGTCAAGGATGACGGAGTGATAACAGCGTGTTGCCGTTCGTCAGGAGAGGGCGCAAGGCTGCGAACGGCGCGGGTTTGCGCCATTCGCAGTTTTTTTACTCTTCGCCACCATGTGCTATGTGGCCGGGATAGGTGGCGCGCCACAGCTCGAAGCCGCCATCAAGGCTGTAGACCTCGGAGAAGCCCTGGCCCACCAGATAGGCGGCGGCGCCCTGGCTGGAATTGCCGTGGTAGCAGGTGACGATCAGTGGTGCGTCGAGGTCGGCCTGGGCGATGAAGTCGGCCAGGGAGTAGTTGTCCAGGTGGCGCGAGCCGCTGATGTGGCCGAGGGCGAAGCTCTGCGGGTCGCGGATGTCGACCACCACGGCGCCTTGTTCGCGCAGGGCTTGGGCCCGCTCCGGCGGGATTCGCTGGAATTCACTCATGTCGGTGCTCC
Organism: Pseudomonas sp. ENNP23; assembly: GCF_001728945.1. Lineage (NCBI taxonomy): Bacteria > Pseudomonadati > Pseudomonadota > Gammaproteobacteria > Pseudomonadales > Pseudomonadaceae > Pseudomonas > Pseudomonas sp. ENNP23. Next base: position 40,527 of record NZ_LYSP01000036.1, on the reverse strand, counting down.
TTGCAGTCGCAGCTGATGCGCTGGCCGTTGTCGATGTTCAGCAGGGTCATGGTGCCGCCCCAGACACAGCCGGTGTCGAGAGCATGCAGGTTGGGTTCGCTGCATTTGCCCTCGAGGGCTGCCCAGTGGCCGAAGATGATCTTCTGTCCGCGGGTCTTGCGAGTCGGGTGGGCGAACCAGGGGCGGTAGCCTGGCGGGGCGGTGTCCACGCCCTCCTTGCTTTTCAGGTCGAGGGTACCGTCCGCCATGCAGAAGCGCATACGGGTGAAGTAGTTGGTGATCACTCGCAGGCGGGTGATGCCGTGCAGGTCGCTGTCCCAGCAGGCGGGATCGTTGCCGTACATGCCCTCGAGGAACAGCGGCAGGCGCGTGTCGTCGAGCAGCGCCTCCTCCACCTCGGCAGCCCGTTTGAGGGCCTTGGCCAGCGTCCACATGGGCGGGATGCCGGCGTGCACCATGGCGAGGTCACGGGCCTCGTCGTAGTGGACGAGCTTCTGCCGGCGCAGCCAGTCCAGCAGCACCCCGGCGTCGGGGGCTTCGAGGATTTCCCGCAGGGTGTCGGACTTCTTCAGCCGCTCGACATTGTGAGCCACGGCCAGCAGGTGCAGGTCGTGGTTGCCGAGCACGCAGGTGACCGAGTCGCGCATGGCAAACAGGAAGCGCAGGGTCTCCAGGGACTTCGGGCCGCGGTTGACCAGATCGCCCACCAGCCAGAGACGGTCCCGGGCGGGATCGAAGGCGACCTGGTCGAGCAGGCACTTCAGGGGATCCAGGCAGCCCTGCAGGTCGCCAACGGCATAGGTCGTCATGGCGGGCCTCAGTGCAGTGCGCCGGGTACGGCCAGGCGGAAGGGGGCGATGGGGGCGTCGAAGTGGTGGCCATCCTCGGCCAGCATCTGATAACTGCCCTGCATGGCGCCCACGCGGGTGGTCATGACCGTACCGCTGGTGTAGACGTGCTGCGCGCCCGGCTCGATCAGCGGCTGCTGCCCCACCACGCCGGCTCCGCGCACTTCCTGCACCTGACCGTCGCCATCGGTGATGACCCAGTGACGGGAGATCAGCCGGGCGGCCACATCGCCGCTGTTGGCGATGGTGATGGTGTAGGAGAAGGCGTAGCGGCTGTCGTCCGGCTGCGACTGCTCAGGCAGGTAGCGAGTGGTGACGCTGACGTCGATCTGGTAGCGGGGTTCGGACACTGGGTGGGCTCTCTCGCGCGATGAAAAAAGTCTAGGAGCTCAGGCGGTGCCTGTCTTGGCGGCAAGCTGGTCGGCCAGACGGACGAACGCGCCCAGGTCCAGTTGCTCGGGGCGCAGGCTGCCATCCACGCCGGCGGCTTCGATGGCTTCAGCGTCCAGCAGGGCCTTCAGGGTGTTGCGCAAGGTCTTGCGGCGCTGGTTGAAGGCTTCGCGAACGATGCGTTCCAGCAGGCGGTGATCCTTGGCCGGATGCGGCAGGGTCTCGTGGGGGACCAGGCGGACGATGGCGGAGTCCACCTTCGGCGGCGGGTTGAAGGCGCCCGGGCCGACGTTGAACAGGTGCTCCACGCGGCAGTGGTACTGGACCATGATCGACAGGCGGCCCCAGTCGCCACCGCCGGGTTCGGCCGCGAGGCGCTCCACCACTTCCTTTTGCAGCATGAAGTGCATGTCACGGATCAGCGGTGCGTTGTCCAGCAGGTGGAAGATCAGCGGGGTGGAAATGTTGTACGGCAGGTTGCCCACGACTCGCAGGGAGCGGGGCTCGGCGCCCAACTGGTGGAAGTCGAACTTCAGGGCATCGCCCTGGTTCAGGCGAAAGCGTGGCTCGGCGCCGAACTTGGCGTTGAGGATCGGGATCAGGTCCAGGTCCAGTTCGATGACGTCCAGTCGCGCGCCACTGCCCAGCAGGCCTTCGGTCAGCGCGCCCTGGCCGGGGCCGATCTCCAGCAGGTGCTCGCCAGGCTTGGCGTGGATCGCACGCAGGATGCGGTGGATGACGCCGGCGTCGTGCAGGAAGTTCTGGCCAAAGCGTTTGCGGGCGCGGTGTTGGTATTCGGACATAGAGAGGCGGCTCCAGGCTTCAAGCTGCAAGCATCAAGCAAGAGCACAAAGCGAAAAAACGAGGTCGCGTAGTTTAAGGCAAAAGCGGCGCTGAGGTGCTGCTCGCCGCTGCCCGGTGGCAATCCGGGCAGCGGCCGGTGGCCATCAAACGGTGCGTTGGCGGCTGGTGGCCATCTGGTAGGCGGTCTCCAGCGCCACCTGCAGGCTGCCACCGTCGATGCGGCCGGTGCCGGCGAGGTCCAGGGCTGTGCCATGGTCCACCGAGGTGCGGATGATCGGCAGGCCCAGGGTGATATTCACGGCGGCACCGAAGCCCTTGTACTTGAGCACGGGCAAGCCCTGGTCGTGGTACATGGCCAGGACAGCGTCGCAGTGCTCCAGGTGCTTGGGGGTGAACAGGGTGTCGGCCGGCAGCGGGCCGACCAGGTCCATGCCCTCGGCGCGCAGGCGCTGCAGGGAGGGCTCGATCACCTCGATCTCTTCCCGTCCCAGGTGGCCACTTTCCCCGGCGTGGGGGTTGAGGCCGCAGACGAGGATGCGCGGCTGGCTGAGGCCGAACTTGTCCACCAGGTCGGCGTGGAGGATGCGCGTGACCCGTTCCAGGCGCTCCGTCGTGATGGCGGCGGCGACATCCTTCAGCGGCAGGTGAGTGGTGACCAGGGCGACGCGCAGCCCCCGAGTCGCGAGCATCATCACCACCTGCTGGGTGCGGGTGAGGTCGGCGAGGAATTCGGTATGGCCGGAGAAGGCGATGCCGGCGTCGTTGATCACGCCCTTGTGCACCGGGGCGGTGATCATGCCGTCGAACAATCCATCCAGGCAGCCCTGGCCGGCGCGAGTGAGCGTCTGCAGGACATAGGCCGCGTTGGCGGTGTCGAGCTGTCCGGCGGTGGCTTCTGCCCCCAAGGGGGTATCCCAGACGTAGAGCGCTCCTGCGGCAGCGGGGACGGTGGGCAATCGCTCGGCTGTGACGTCGATGAGGTTGATATCGACGCCCAAGGTGCGGGCGCGCTGCTCAAGCAGTTGCCGGCTGGCGATGGCAATCAGCGGATGGGGTTGGGCTTCGCGAGAAAGGAGCAGGCACAGGTCGGGACCGATACCGGCAGGCTCACCGGGGGTGAGGGCAAAACGCAGGGGGGGCATCAGGAGGGCTCCGGCGGGGAACTCGGGCGCTCATTCTAGCGCTGGCGAGTCCTCGCCGGTGAAGCGGGTCAGAGCTTGGTTTCGACGTAGGCTTCGTCGCGGATCTGACGCAGCCAAGCTTGCAGCTCTTCGTCGTACTTGCGGTTGCGCAGGACGTTGATGGCCTGCTGCTCGCGCATCTGGTCGCTGCTGTCCGTGGCGCGACGGCCGAGTACTTCGAGCACGTGCCAGCCGTAGGGGCTCTTGAACGGACGGGAGAGCTTGCCGGCCGGCGTGTTCTCCATCACCTCGCGGAACTCGGGCACCAGAGCATTGGGGTCAATCCAGTTGAGGTCGCCACCGTTGAGGGCCGAACCCGGGTCTTCGGAGAAATTCTTCGCCAGTTCGGCAAAGTCTTCCCCGGACTGGATGCGCTCGTAGAGACGCTCGGCCAGACGCTTGGTGTCGGCTTCGCTGCGGATCTCGCTGGGCTTGAGCAGGATGTGACGCACATGCACTTCGTCGCGAACCTGGCTGCTGCCACCACGTTTGTCCAACAGCTTGAGGATCATGAAACCGCTCGGAGTGCGTACCGGCTCGGTGACCTCGCCCGGCGACAGGGCGCTGATCATGGCATCGAAGGGCGGGGGCAACTGGGCAGCCTTGCGCCAGCCGATCTCGCCGCCTTCCAGGGCGGTTTCACCGGCAGAGCGGGAGATGGCCAGCTGGGCGAAGTCGGCGCCCTGACGCAGTTGCTGGTAGAGGTCGCGGGCCTGGCGCTCGGCAGCCTGGATGGTGTCCGGGGACGAGCCGTCCGGAACCGGGATCAGGATGTTGGCCAGGTGGAACTCTTCGGACAGCTGCAGCTTGCCCAGGTCGGAGGCCAGGAAGTTCTGCACTTCCTGGTCGGTGACCTGGATGCGCTCGGCCACGCGGCGTTGGCGCACTCGGCTGATGACCATCTCGCGACGGACCTGGTCGCGGGCGTCCTGGTAGGACAGGCCATCACGGGCCAGTGCCGAACGGAACTGATCCACGCTCATGCCATTGCGCTGGGCGATGGATTCGATGGCCTGGTTCAGTTCCTCATCGGTGATGCGGATGCCGGAGCGGTCGCCGATCTGCAGCTGGATGTTCTCGATGATCAGGCGTTCGAGCACTTGTTGCTGCAGGACGTGCTCCGGGGGGAGTGCGGCGCCGCGCTTGGAAATGGTCTGCTGGACCTCGTGGACGCGCTGGTCCAGCTGGCTCTGCATGACCACGTCGTTGTCGACGATCGCCACTACGCGGTCGAGGGTCTGAACCTCGGCCTGCGCACCGGTCCCGAGGAGCAGGGCGCCCAGCATCAGCGGGCGCAGACAATCAGAAAGCTTGGTCTTCACGTTCACGGTAACCTTGGATGCCGGTGTCGAGGAAACTTTCAACCTTGTTGCCCATGATCCCGCCGAGGCCCTTCAGGACGATCTGCAGGAAGATGCCACGGTCGGCTTTTTCGTTCAGGTCGGGCGAAAGGGTGGTTTCGTCGTAGCTGACCCAGTAGCGGTTGATCAGGCGCAGCTTCCAGCAGCAGCTGTCGTACTCGAAGCCACCGAAGGCTTCCAGTGTGCGGTTGCGGTTGTAGTCGTACTGCCAGCGTGCGATGGCGGCCCACTGCGGCACGATCGGCCAGATGACCGAGGCGTCGTGCTGCTGGATCTTGTAGTAGTCCTTGATCACGTTGCGAGTGACAGGGTCGACATAGTCGCCGCCTTCCTGCCATTGGCCGGTAGTCTGGTTGTAGACCACGGCGTCGTTGCGGTAGCGGTAACCGAAGTTGACGACCTTGTTGACTTCGTCTTCCGGCTGGTAGTGGAACATCAGGTTGCCGGAGCGGGTCTGGCCAGCGTCAGGATCCCAGTTGTACTCGGAGCTCAGGCGCCAGTCGCGGTTGAAGCGATACAGGTATTCCATCGCGTAGGGCGAGCTGCTGGCCTGGGCGGAGTCGCGCAAGCGGTAGTCGATACCGGGTAGCTGGACCTTGCGGTCTTCGAAATAGAAGGCCTGGCCGATGCTGAAGCGCTGGCGTTCGAAACCGTTGGGCTGGATCCAGCGGTTGGTCACGCCCAGGGAAACCTGGTTGGCATCACCGATGCGGTCACGTCCGGTGAAGCGGTTTTCGCGGAACAGCGCGGCATAGTTGAAGCTGCTTTCGCCGGTGTCGAAGACCGGGATGTCGCTCTGCTTCTCCTCGGGAACGTAGAGGTAGAACAGGCGTGGCTCGAGGGTCTGGCGGTAGTTGTTGCCGAACAGGGTGGCGTTGCGGTCGAAATACAGGCCGCTGTCCACGCTGAAGATCGGTACGGTGCGGTCCTGGCTGCTCTTGAAGGTCTGCCCGGCGAGCAACGTCGACTTGCCTTGGCTGTCCAGGTCGATGTCGTACTGGGTGTAGAGGTACTTCACCGAGGGCTTGAGGAAACCGTAGCTCCAGTCCAGCGGCAGGCTGACGCCCGGCTCGACATGGATACGGTTGCCGTCGGCGCGCGCCAGACCTTGGATGCGTGTGTCGTTCCACGGATTGGACTGGCCGTTTTCGTCGATGAAGTTGCCGTTGCGCAGGCTGCGCTCGAAGCGTACGAACTCGGTCGAGTAGTCGAACTTCAGGCCGCCTGCGTCTACCGGCAACGTGCCATCCAGGGTGAGCTGGGGCAGGCGGTTGTAGGGGGTGATGTCGGTGACGGTCGCCATTTCATAGGCATGGGCGTTCAGGCGCGCGGTATAGCTGTCGCCGCGCCACGTCAGGGTGCCGCGCTGGTTGACGTAGGTGTTGCGCTGTACGTCAAGGTCAGTGGGCAGGTCCTGGAAGTAGTAGGGGTCGCTGATGTCGGTGTAGTCCACCTCGGCCAGCAGGCGGGAGTTCAGACCGCCGGTGTGTTGCCAGCTGTATAGCCAGCGCTTGTCCTTGTACTCCGACTGCAGCTTGCGGTCGTCGTTCTCGTCGTTCAGGTAGGCGCCGCTGACCTGGCCTTCGCTGCTCTTGGTGAGGTAGCGGAATTCGCCGCCCATCATCAGACCTCGCTTGGCCATGTAGCGCGGGTAAAGCGTCGCGTCGTAGTTGGGGGCGAGGTTGAAGTAGTAGGGGGTCAACAGGGTGAAGCCGGTGTCGCTGCCGCTGCCGATACTCGGTGGGAGGAAACCGGACTGGCGACGGTCGTCGATCGGGAAGTAGATGTAGGGGGTGTAGAACACCGGCACATCCTTGACCCGCAGGGTGACGTTGGTCGCGGTGCCGAAACCGGTGGCCGGGTTCAGCTTGATGTTGTTGCCCTTCAGGTTCCAGGCGTTGTCACCTGGTTCGCAGCGGGTGTAGGTGCCGTCCTTCAGGCGGATGATCGCGTCGTCCTGGCGCTTGGCGTACAGGGCGCTGCCGCGTACGTGTGCCTTGTGCAGGACGTACTCGGCGTTGTCGATCTTTGCCTCGCCGTTGTCCAGTTGCAGCTCGGCCCGGTCGCCTACTACCAGTGCACCGTTGTCACGCAGGCGAACGTTCCCGACCAGCTCGCCACGGTTCTCGGCCTGGCGCAGGTTGGCCTCGTCGGCCTCGACCTGCATGCTGCCCTGGCGCATCACCACGTCACCGGCGAGGGTAGCCACCTGCTGCTCCTGCTCGTAGCGCGAAGCCTTGGCAGAGATATAGGTGGGCGCATCCGCCTTGGGCGTCTTGTCGTTCATACCCGGGCGGGTCGGTTCGATGTAGGCGCCTGCGCAGTACGGGCCGGCCTCGGCCAGTTGTGCGGCGGTGAGCTTTTCACGCGGGACCCAGTCGAGGTGGCTGTAGTCGGCACTGCGGGAAGCCAGGGCGCGACCACCGGATTCGGTGACCAGCGTCGGCTTGGCTTCTTCGCCGCGGGCTACCTGGCCGTCGCTGCCTGCCTGTGCACTGGCGACACCCACGGTGGAGCTGACGGCGCTCTCGCTGTGGATCGGCCGGGGCGGGAGGTTCGACGCGGAAGCCTTGGGGGTGCAGGCCCAGCCGCCCGTGGTGGACGCCTGGCAGTCAAACTGATCAGCGGCGACAACGAATGGAGTGGCTACAGGTTGCAGGGCCAGCAGACCGCCGGTGACCAGCAAGGGGAATTTTTTACGAAACGCGGGAGATTTTACTGCCATCTTGTTAGTCCGGGCTTCCTGCGCGCCATCGGCCCGCGGGGGCCGCACGCCTCTCGATGGGCTGAAAAAGATGCTGGATAATAAAGCATGACCCGCGCAACGGCTAGCGCCGTCGGAGACCTCTCGATGCCCCACCAAGATGTACGGCTTCAACAACTTAGCGTTTGGCTGGAGCAGCAGCTCCCCGTTCTTTTCCAGCGTGAGGGCTGGGGCGAAGTGCCCACGGCGAGCCTGGCTCCGGCCAGCAGCGACGCCAGCTTCCGCCGCTATTTCCGCTGGCAAAGCGAGGCCCGCACGCTGATCGTGATGGATGCTCCGCCGCCTCAGGAAGACTGCCGCCCCTTCGTCAAGGTCGCTGGCATGCTGGCCGAAGCCGGCCTGCATGTGCCACGCATCCTCGCGGCCGACCTTGAGCAGGGCTTCCTGCTGCTGGACGATCTGGGGCGCCAGACCTACCTGGAAGTGATCGATACCGACAACGCCGAGGCCCTGTTCGAGGATGCCCTCCAGGCCCTGATTGCTCTGCAGCGACGCAGCCTCGATGTGCCGATGCCCTGCTACGACGACGCCCTGCTGCGTCGTGAGCTGCAGCTGTTCCCCGACTGGTATCTGCAGCGCCATCTCGAAGTGACCCTGGACGCCACCCAGCAGGCGCTCTGGTCGAAGACCTGCGCCCTGCTGGTCGACAGTGCCCTGGCACAGCCCCGCGTGCTGGTCCACCGCGACTACATGCCGCGCAACCTCATGCTCAGTACGCCCAACCCCGGCGTGCTGGATTTCCAGGACGCGGTCTACGGCCCGGTCACCTACGACGTCACCAGCCTGTTCAAGGATGCCTTCCTCAGTTGGCCCGAGGCGCGGGTGCGCGGTTGGTTGGAGCGCTACTGGAACCTCGCTCGCGAGGCCGGCATCCCGGTGCAGCCGCAGCTCGATGACTTCCTCCGCGCCAGCGACCTGATGGGCGTGCAGCGCCACCTCAAGGTCATCGGCATCTTCGCCCGCATCTGCCACCGTGACGGCAAGCCCCGCTACCTGGGCGATGTCCCGCGCTTCTTCTCCTATATAGATGCCGTGCTGGCGCGCCGGCCCGAACTCGCGCCCCTGGCCGAGCTGCTGGCCAGCCTGCCTAGCCATACGGCGGTGCCCGCATGAAGGCGATGATCCTTGCCGCCGGCAAGGGCGAGCGCATGCGGCCGCTCACCCTGCACACGCCCAAGCCCTTGGTCCGTGCGGCCGGCGTTCCGCTGATCGAGTACCACCTCAAGGCCCTGGCTGTAGCCGGGTTCGTCGACGTGGTGATCAACCACGCCTGGCTCGGCCAGCAGATCGAGGACCACCTCGGCGACGGCGCGCGGTTCGGTCTGCACATCCGCTACTCCCCCGAGGGCGAGCCGCTGGAGACCGGCGGCGGCATCCATCGAGCACTGCCGCTGCTGGGCGACGAGCCCTTCCTGGTGGTCAACGGCGACATCTGGACCGACTACGACTTCGCCCGTTTGCGCGCACCGCTCGACGGCCTGGCCCACCTGGTCCTGGTGGACAACCCGGCCCATCACCCGGGTGGCGATTTCCAACTCCACCAAGGGCGCGTCAGCGATGGCGTGCCTGGCAAGCCAGGGCTGACCTACAGCGGCATCGCCGTGCTCGACCCGCGCCTGTTCGACGGTTGCCACGCCGGCGCCTTCAAGCTCGCCCCGTTGTTGCGTGACGCGATGGCACACGACCAGGTGAGTGGTGAGCATCACCCGGGCCACTGGGTGGATGTGGGCACCCTGGAGCGCCTGGCTGAAGTCGAGCGTCTGGTCGAGGCGGGCCGCTGAGATGTTCTGGCCCATGACCCTCCTGGGTGCCGTCGCCGGCATGTTCATCGCCAGCATCCCCGGTGCCTTGCTCGGCGGTTTGCTGGGCCAGGTGGCGGACCGGCGTTTCAAGCTCAATTCCTGGTCACGCCTGGTCCAGTGGGTGCGCCGCCGCGATGAGCATGAGCTGCTGTTCCGCCTCCTTGGCCGCCTGGCCAAGAGTGGAGGACGGGTGCTCGAAGTACACATCCAGCAGGCCCGTGCCGAAATGCGTCGCCTCGGGCTGGACGACGCCGCCCAGCGTCGTGCCATCAAGGCCTTTACCCGTGGCAAGAACGGTGAGGGCGACCTGCGCCGGCCGCTGCGTCGCCTGCGCCATCAGCGCGCGGAGGGCGAAGCCCTGCTGCGCGCCTGCTGGCAGATGGCGGCCGCCGATGGGCACATCGGTCGTCAGGAGCGGGAGCTGATCCTGCAATGGGGGCAATGGCTGGACTGGCCGGCCAACGAAGTGGAAGCGCTCAGCGTCGGTTTCGACAGGCCCAGCGGTGCGCCGGTGCAGCGCGGCGGTGCCTATCAGGAGGCGCTGGCGTTACTGGGCGTGGCTGCTGACAGCGAGCCTGCCGTCATCAAACGGGCCTACCGGCGCCTGATCAGCCAGCACCACCCCGACAAGCTTGCGGGGGCAGGCGCCACCCCGCAGCGGGTGCGCGAGGCCACCGAGCGGACCCGTGAGCTGCACAACGCCTACAACCTTATCCGCGAGCGTCACGGCTTCCGCTGATCAGATGCTCGGCGTCGGCGGCGTTATTGGTGGCGTGGGCGCCGTAGCGCCGCCGCTCACCGGATTTTTCGGTGCGGCTCTCCCTAGGTGGTTGTCCAGCCAGCCACGTACCCGGCGGAGCAGTTGCTCCTGCTTGGCATCGCGGCTGGCGGACCAGTTCGCCAGCGGTACCTGTACATAGTCCAGATGCTTGACCCGCCTGCTGGCCTGCAGACGCTTGAGGGCCGCTGCGGCAGCGGCGGGGACTTCCTGGTAGTAGAGATCCCCCACTGCCTGGGGTAGGCGTGTGGCCAGCTCCTCAAGCGGGGGCTCGTAGCCAGCCGGCACGTCCGCCGCCACCATCACCAGGTTCTCGATGCCACTGGATGGGTTGTCGGTCAGAAAACGTGCCGCCCACCAGGCGCCAGTGCCATGCCCTAGCAGGACGACAGTAGTGGCCTGTTGCTGGCGGCCAAAGTCGACGGCCGCCTGGATCCGTGCGGCGATCCGCTCGGTTTGAGCCTTGCGTCGCTCTTCGGCGGTGGGCTGAGGGGGGGGCGGATCAGCACTGGGCTCGGTGGTGCCGGCCTGCTCCGTCGGTGGTGGCGGATCGGCCGGGTCTGCACTTTCGGACTTCGGCGGCTCTGCAGGCGTACTTCCTTCGCTGGCCGCAGGCAGCGAGGTGCCTGCCGGGCGCGGTGGGGGTTCATCGCCGGCCGGGTCGGGCAGGGTGAGGCTCAGGGTGTGCCAGCCCACGTCCGGCAACCTGGTTCGCAGTGGTGCGATCGCCCGGGGCCAGTCCGCATTTTCGCCATCCCCCGGTAGCAGGATCACCACCCCATAGGGCTCGGCGACATTGGCGGGCCGCCACAAAGCGAGGAACTGCTCGCTGCCTGCGCCCAGCCGTTGTTGCTCCCTCAGTGGCAGGCGCTGCTCAAGGGCCTTGGCATCCTCCTCGCTGCGCTCGTCGAGTGGCGCCCGTTCCACCGGCTTCTCGGCCGGCTGCTCATTGCCTTCGGTCGGGGCCTGATCGCTGTTCCCGGCAGGCGGGTCTTCGGCCAGGGCGGCAGTGCAGAGCAGAACCAGGGCAAGGGGCGCGAGGATGGAAGGAAGGCGGGGCATGGCAGGCGTCCGGGTGGGGCAACTGGCGGAAGCCTATAGGTTGGCTGTTTTTTTGTCAGGCCTGCCTTCGCCTCCAGGGGCGGCGCTGGAGTAAGGTATGTCCGCCCCAGATCCCGGGTCGTCGTGGTGTCCCGTCGCATGATTCGCACGTTGTGCCTGTCCATCCTGTTCGCCTGCCTGCTGCCGGGACTGTCTCTGGCGCAGCCGGCGTCGACGCTGCCCCTTGATGACGGCCAACGTGCCTGGCTGAAGAATCATGCCGAACTGCGTGTCGGCATCATGCTGCAGGCACCTTATGCGCAACTGGATCGCCGCTTGCAGCAACTCTCCGGCCTCAACGTCGAGCTGATGGAGCGCCTGGCCACGGAACTCGGCGTGCAGCTCGTCTGGCGCAGTTTCAACGAGATGGCTGAGCTGGAGCACGCCCTGCGCAATGGGCAGGTGGACATCGCCCCCGGCCTGATCCAGACCCCCGCCGGCCTGCGCCTGTGGTTGTTCTCCGACCCCTACATGCGGGTGCCGCAACTGATGGTGGGCGAGCGCAGTACCACCACCGGCGCGGTGGACATCGAGCAGCTCGGCTCGAGTGAGCCTGTGGCGCTGCGCTCGCCGAGCCCGGTGGCCGACTACCTGCGGGCCACCTATTCCGGCCTGGCACTGCAGCCGGTCACCAGCGAGCGCCAGGCGTTGCGTGCGGTGCTGGAGCAGCAGGTGCGCTACGCCGTGATCGACGAAGCGCAGCTCAGCCGCCTGTCCCGCGAGCAGGAGTTCACCGGCCTGGCTGTGGTGGCGGACATCGGCTTCCCGCAGTTGCTGCGGGTCGCCACGCGGCGTGATTGGCCGGAGCTGTCCACCCTGGTGGACGTCGCCCTGCGGGCGATCCCGCCGAAGGACCTGGATCAGTTGCACGAGCGCTGGTTGCAGGCCCGCTACCCGCGTGCCAGTGAGTCCCCGGGCTTCTGGCAGAACCTCTGTCTGCTGTTCGGCCTGTTGCTGGCCAGTGCCGGCGCCATCATCTATTGGCTGCGGCGGCAGCAGCGCGCGCTGGAGAAGCGCCTGCTGGAGGCGCGCCATGCGATCCAGTTGCGGGAGGCGGCCGAGGAGGCGCTGCGGCTGACCCAGTTCTCCATCGACCACAGCACCGTGGGCATCCTCTGGGTCAACTGGGACAGCCATGTGCGCTACGCCAACCGAGCGGTGGAGCAGATGCTCGGCTACGCACCGGGCGGGCTGGTGGACCGCCCGCTCTCGGCCCTGCAGCCGGATCTCACGATGGACCGCTGGCTCAACCTCTGGCGCCGTGCGCGCAACAGCAACGAGAGCGCGCAGAACATCGAGACCCTCTGCCAGCGCGAGGATGGGCGCCTGGTGCCCATGGACGTGTCACTGAGCTTCCTGCGCTTCGGCACCTCCGAATACCTGGTGGTGTTCCTCACCGACATCACCGAACGCCGCCGCGCTCACGAAGCGCTGGAGGAGAGCGAGGCGCGGCTCAAGGGCATCGCCTCCAACGTACCCGGGCTGGTGTTCCGCCTGGAGCGGCCCAGTGGCAGCGCCCATGCGGCGTTCGCCTTCATCGGCGCCGGCAGCGAGGCGCTGGTGGGGTACAGCGCCGAGGAGTTGCTGAACACCGGGCGCGGCATTCGCGGGCTGGTCCACCCGGATGACGAGGCCGGCTACTGGGCCAGCCAGATGGCCGCCCTGGCGGAGGACCGCGACTGGCACTGGCAGGGCCGCATCCTTACCCGCGACGGCGAGCAGCGCTGGGCCGATATCAAGGCCAGTGCGCGGGTCTTCGAGGATGGTCGCGCGGTGTGGGACGGCGTGGTCTGGGACATCACCGGCAACAAGCGCATCGAGCTGGAATTGGCCGCCTCGCGGGCGCAACTGCGTGACCTGTCGGCGCATCTGGAAAGTGTGCGGGAGGAGGAGAAGGCTCGCATCGCCCGAGAAGTGCACGACGAACTCGGCCAGGTGCTCACCGTGCTCAAGCTGGAAACCTCCATGTGCGAGCTGGCCTACGGCGGCAGCGATGCCGGCCTGGGCGAGCGCCTGAACAGCATGAAGCGCCTGATCGCCCAGCTCTTCCAGCTGGTGCGCGACGTGGCCACGGCGCTGCGCCCGCCGATCCTCGACGCCGGCATCGGCTCGGCCATCGAATGGCAGGCCCGGCGCTTCGAGGCGCGCAGCGGCATCCCCTGCCTGGTGACGGTGCCTGAGGCGCCGCCGGCGCTGTCCGATGCCAAGGCCATCGGGCTGTTCCGCATCCTGCAGGAAGCGTTGACCAACGTGCTGCGCCACGCCCGCGCGCAGAGCGTCGAGCTGGAGCTGGCCCCGGAAGACGGCTGGCTGCGGCTTTCCATCAGCGACGACGGCATAGGTTTCGACCCCGATGCCTGCCGTCCGGGGGCATCGTTCGGCCTGGTGGGCATGCGTGAGCGCGTGCTGATGCTGGGCGGCAGCCTGTCCATCCACAGCCAGTCGGGCGAAGGCAGCACCCTGGAGGTGCGCATTCCCCTGGAGAAGGAGACGACCGCGTGATCCGAGTACTGGTGGCCGAAGACCACACCATCGTCCGTGAGGGCATCAAGCAGCTCATTGGCCTGGCCAAGGACCTGTCCGTGGTCGGCGAGGCGAGCAATGGCGAGCAACTGCTCGAAACCCTGCGGCACACACCCTGCGAGGTGGTGCTGCTGGACATCTCCATGCCCGGGGTCAACGGCCTGGAGGCGATTCCGCGCATCCGTGCGCTGAGCAACCCGCCGGCGGTGCTGGTGCTGTCCATGCACGATGAGGCACAGATGGCGGCGCGCGCACTGAAGATCGGCGCCGCCGGCTACGCCACCAAGGACAGCGACCCGGCGCTGCTGCTCACGGCGATCCGCAAGGTGGCGTCCGGCGGGCGCTACATCGACCCGGACCTGGCCGACCGCATGGTGTTCGAAGTCGGCCTGACCGACTCGCGACCGCCCCACGCGCTGCTTTCGGAGCGGGAGTTCTCGGTGTTCGAGCGCCTGGTGCGGGGCGAGGGGGTAAACGAGATCGCCCAGCACCTGGCCGTCAGCAGCAAGACGGTGAGCACCCACAAGGCCCGCCTGATGCAGAAGATGGCGGTGCATTCGGTGGCGGACCTGGTGAAGTACGCGGTGGAGCACAAGCTGCTCTGAAGCGGCTTTCGCCAGGGAAGGTGCGGCCGTGTTCCAGCCTGGGAATGTCCGAGCGGATCGCTCTGGATTGTAGGGCGATCCCTACAGGCGATCCTCTGCCACCCTGATAGCAAAGTCTCATGGCGCCCGATTTTCGTGGCCTGCCGGCTTCTCTAGTCTCTCGGCACGGCATAAACAAAAATCAAAAAAGGTGCGGTGATGGCCTCGATTCCGGCGAACGATGTACTGGTCAGCTTCCGTGGCGTGCAGAAGAGCTACGACGGCGAATCCCTCATCGTCAAAGACCTCAACCTGGACATTCGCAAAGGCGAATTCCTGACCCTGCTGGGCCCCTCCGGTTCCGGCAAGACCACCAGCCTGATGATGCTCGCCGGGTTCGAGACCCCGACCAATGGCGAGATCCTCCTGGCTGGTCGCTCGATCAACAACGTGCCGCCGCACAAGCGCGACATCGGCATGGTGTTCCAGAACTACGCCCTGTTCCCGCACATGACGGTGGCCGAGAACCTGGCCTTCCCGCTCACCGTGCGTGGCATGAACAAGACCGATATCAGCGAGCGCGTGAAGCGTGCGCTGTCCATGGTCCAGCTCGACAGCTTCCGCAACCGCTACCCCGCCCAGCTTTCCGGCGGCCAGCAGCAGCGCGTGGCCCTGGCCCGTGCCCTGGTGTTCGAGCCACAACTGGTGTTGATGGACGAGCCGCTGGGCGCACTCGACAAGCAGTTGCGCGAGCACATGCAGATGGAGATCAAGCACATCCACCAGCGCCTGGGCGTGACCGTGGTGTACGTGACCCACGACCAGGGCGAGGCGCTGACCATGTCCGACCGAGTGGCCGTGTTCCACCAGGGCGAGATCCAGCAGATCGCCCCGCCGCGCGAACTGTACGAGTTCCCCTGCAACACCTTCGTGGCCAACTTCATCGGCGAGAACAACCGCATCAACGGCCAACTGCTCAGCCGTGACGGTGACCAGTGCGTGGTGGTGCTGCCGCGCGGCGAGAAGATCCAGGCCCTGGCGGTCAAGGTCGGCCAGCCCGGCGAACCGGTGACCCTCTCGGTGCGCCCGGAGCGCGTGCGCCTGAACAGCGCCAGCGAGTCCTGTGCCAACCGCTTCTCCGGCCGCGTGGAAGAGTTCATCTACCTGGGCGACCACGTGCGCATTCGCCTGGAGGTCTGTGGTCATTCCGATTTCTTCGTCAAGCAGCCCATTGCCGAGCTGGACCCGTCCCTGTCCGTCGGTGACGTGGTGCCGCTTGGCTGGCATGTGGAGCATGTCCGCGCGCTGGACCCGGCGGCGGTGGACGGCTGACGCCTGCCCGAGGCTTAACCCCAACCCTGCACTTGCACTATGGAGAGAACAACAATGTCCAAATCCTTGAAGCTCACTGCCCTTGCGTTGGGGCTGGCATGTGCCGCACAGGCCATGGCAGCCGACCTGACCGTCGTATCCTTCGGCGGCGCTAACAAGAATGCCCAGGTGAAGGCGTTCTACGAACCCTTCCAGGCCACCACCGGCAACTCGATCATTGCCGGCGAGTACAACGGCGAGATGGCCAAGGTGAAGGCCATGGTGGACACCGGCAGCGTGTCCTGGAACCTGGTGGAAGTGGAGTCCCCCGAGCTGGCCCGTGGCTGCGACGAGGGGTTGTTCGAAGAGCTGGACCCGGCCCAGTTCGGCAAGGAAGAAGACTTCGTCCCGGGGGCCATCCAGCCCTGCGGCGTCGGCTTCTTCGTCTGGTCCACCGTGCTGGCCTACAACGCCGACAAGCTGAAGACCGCCCCCACCGGCTGGGCCGATTTCTGGGACACCAGCAAGTTCCCAGGCAAGCGCGGCCTGCGCAAGGGTGCCAAGTACACCCTGGAATTCGCCCTGATGGCCGACGGCGTCCCGCCCAAGGACGTCTACACCGTACTGGCCACCAAAGAGGGTCAGGACCGCGCCTTCAAGAAGCTGGACCAGATCAAGCCCAGCATCCAGTGGTGGGAAGCCGGCGCCCAGCCGCCGCAGTTCCTCGCCTCCGGTGACGTGGTCATGAGCTCCGCCTACAACGGCCGCATCGCCGCCGTGCAGAAGGAAAGCAACCTGAAGATCGTCTGGGCCGGTGGCATCTACGACTTCGACGCCTGGGCCATTCCGAAGGGCGCCAAGGACAAGGACGCTGCGCTGGAATTCATCGCCTTCTCGGTCAAGCCCGAGCAGCAGAAGATCTACTCCGAGAACATCGCCTACGGCCCGGCCAACAAGCAGGCGGTGCCGCTGCTGGACAAGGCGCTGCTCAAGGACATGCCGACCACCCCGGAGAACATCAAGGACCAGGTCGCCATGAGCGTCACCTTCTGGGCTGACTACGGCGAGCAGCTGGAGCAGCGCTTCAACTCCTGGGCCGCCAAGTAACCGGCCACCCAGCACATCCCCTCCTTCTCGCGGGGGAGGGGAGTACCCAGAGATCCACCGGAGTTCGCCATGGCCACTGTCGTCACCGGCCCAACCCTGAAGCAGCGCCTCGCGCGTGCCGAACGGGTCAACCGCCTGAAGTCCCAGGCGCTGATCCTGCCCTTGCTGCTGTTCCTTCTGCTGACCTTCCTGGTGCCTATCGGCGCGCTGCTCTACAAGAGCGTGAGCAACCCCGAAGTGGTGTCAGCCCTGCCGCGTACCGTGGAAGCCATCGGCACCTGGGACGGCAAGGCCCTGCCCGCCGAGCCGGTCTACAAGGCGCTGGCCCTGGACCTGGCCGATGCGCGCAAGAAACAGACCATCGGTGATCTGTCCAAACGCCTGAACATGGAGCTGGCCGGCTACCGCAGCCTGATGGCCAAGACCGCGCGGGCACTGCCGTTCAAGAACGAACCGGGCTCCTACAAGGACGCCATGGAGGGGCTCGACGAGCGCTGGGGCGACCCGGCCTACTGGCAGGCCATTCGCCGCAACGTCTCGAACCTGACCCCCTATTACCTGCTGGCGGCGGTCGACCATCGCATCGACGACCTCGGCGAGGTGGCCCCGACCACGCCGGACCAGGCCATCTATCTGGACATTTTCGCCCGCACCTTCTGGATGGGCGCGGTGATCACCCTGCTCTGCCTGGCGCTGGCTTACCCGCTGGCCTACCTGCTGGCGACGCTGCCGACGCGCAAGAGCAACCTGCTGATGATCCTGGTACTGCTGCCGTTCTGGACCTCGATCCTGGTGCGCGTGGCGGCGTGGATCGTGCTGCTGCAATCCGGCGGCCTGATCAACGGCGCGCTGCTCAAGCTGGGCCTGATCGACCAGCCGCTGCAACTGGTGTTCAACCGCACCGGCGTGTACGTGGCGATGGTGCACATCATGCTGCCGTTCATGATCCTGCCGATCTACAGCGTGATGAAGGGCATCTCCCCCAGCTACATGCGGGCGGCAATCTCCCTGGGCTGCCACCCGTTCGCCAGCTTCTGGCGGGTGTACTTCCCGCAGACCGTGGCCGGCGTGGGCGCGGGCTGCCTGCTGGTGTTCATCCTGTCCATCGGCTACTACATCACCCCCGCGCTGCTGGGCAGCCCGAATGACCAGATGGTGAGCTACTTCGTGGCCTTCTTCACCAACACCACCATCAACTGGGGCATGGCCACCGCCCTGGGCGGGATGCTGCTGCTGGCCACCATGGTGCTCTATGTCGTCTACAGCTGGCTGGTGGGCGCCGGCCGCCTGCGCCTGGGTTGAGGAGATAAGAAATGCTGAGTCCCTACATGTCCCCGGTCGAGCGCCTGTGGTTCTACACCCTGCGCATCCTCTGCGGCCTGGTGCTGCTGTTCCTGATCCTTCCGGTGCTGGTGATCGTGCCGTTGTCGTTCAACTCCGGCACCTTCCTGGTGTACCCGCTGCAGGGGTTCTCCCTGCGCTGGTACGCCGACTTCTTCAGCTCGGCCGAGTGGATGCGCTCGCTGACCAACAGCATGATCGTGGCGCCCGCCGCGACCCTGCTGGCGATGGTCTTCGGCACCTTGGCGTCCATCGGCCTGACCCGGGGCGAGTTCCGCGGCAAGGCGCTGGTGATGAGTCTGCTGATCTCGCCGATGGTGGTGCCGGTGGTGATCGTCGGTGTCGCCAGCTACCTGTTCTTCGCGCCGATGGGCCTGGGCAACAGCTACCTGTCGTTGATCATGGTCCACGCCGTGCTGGGCGTGCCCTTCGTGATCATCACCGTGTCGGCCACCCTGCAGGGCTTCAACCACAACCTGGTGCGTGCCGCCGCCAGCCTGGGGGCGCCGCCGCTGACCACGTTCTTCCGCGTCACCCTGCCGCTGATCGCACCGGGTGTGATCTCCGGGGCGCTGTTCGCCTTCGCCACGTCCTTCGACGAGGTGGTGGTGACGCTGTTCCTCGCCGGCCCCGAGCAGGCGACCCTGCCCCGGCAGATGTTCAGCGGCATCCGCGAGAACCTCAGCCCCACCATCGCCGCGGCGGCAACCCTGCTGATCGGCTTCTCGGTGGTGCTGCTGCTGACCCTGGAGTGGCTGCGCGGCCGCAGCGAGAAGATGCGTACCTCCATGCCGGAGTGACTTCCATATAGGGCGACTCCCTCGTTGTGCTCGTTCACAACGAGGGCGTGGCCCTGCGTTCATGCGCGCTCCCAGGCGCGCACTCACTTCAGCCTGTCGCTGATGTGCCCCTCTTCGATGATCCACTCCATATCCGGGATGCCGTGAGTGCCGTCCTCAGTCAGAAGAAAATGGCCGCTTGGGTGGATGGTGTAGTCATCGCCGCACGCTACCAAACGTGAAAGCGCCATCACTTGGGATCGGATGTAGGGAATGGCTGCCGTTCTGATCGGCGCACCAAAGAACACGAATCGAGAGCCGTTGATCGCTTCGGGTTGAATCATCCAGCCGCCTCGATAAAGCGCTTTCTGGTCGTCATTCAGCAGTCTCGCAACGTCTTCCCCTGTGGTCTCAATACACCCTGCGATTTCTTCAGTCGTGAGTGAGTAATCCAGTTCGATCCAGCCAGCCACCGTTGTATAGGCACCCATTCTTCGCTCCTCTGTCTGTCGCATTCAGGACTGAATGTCGCGATTGTCACCGGTGAAAAACGAATGCGGCTACAATCCGCGCCACCGTGATTCTGCACCGAGGTCTCTCATGCAACCCTTCGCCATCGCCCCGTCGATCCTGTCCGCCGATTTCGCACGCCTGGGCGAGGATGTGGACAAGGTGCTCGCTGCCGGCGCCGACATCGTCCACTTCGACGTGATGGACAACCACTACGTGCCCAACCTGACCATCGGCCCGATGGTGTGTTCGGCGCTGCGCAAGTACGGCGTGACCGCGCCCATCGACGTGCACCTGATGGTCTCCCCGGTGGACCGCATCATCGGCGATTTCATCGAAGCCGGCGCCACCTACATCACCTTCCACCCGGAAGCGACCCAGCACATCGACCGCTCCCTGCAACTGATCCGCGACGGTGGCTGCAAGTCCGGCCTGGTGTTCAACCCGGCCACTCCGCTGGACAGCCTGAAGTACGTGATGGACAAGGTGGACATGATCCTCCTGATGAGCGTGAACCCCGGTTTCGGCGGGCAGAAGTTCATCCCCGGTACCCTGGACAAGCTGCGCGAAGCCCGTGCGCTGATCGAGGCCTCGGGCCGCGACATCCGCCTGGAGATCGACGGTGGGGTGAACGTGAAGAACATCCGCGAGATCGCCGCCGCAGGTGCCGACACCTTCGTCGCCGGCTCGGCCATCTTCAATGCGCCGGACTACGCCGAAGTCATCGCCGCCATGCGCGCCGAGCTGGCCCAGGCCTGATGAACGCGCTGCAACGGCTGTTCGACGGCCGCCTGCCGCGTCTGGTGATGTTCGACCTGGACGGCACCCTGATCGACTCGGTGCCGGACCTGGCCGCCGCAGTGGACCGCATGCTGGTCAGCCTCGGGCGTCCACCCGCCGGGGTCGAGCGCGTGCGCGACTGGGTCGGCAACGGTGCGCGGGTGCTGGTGCGCCGGGCCCTGGCTGGTGGCATCGACCACAGCGCCGTGCATGACGAGGACGCGGAGAAAGCCCTGGAGATCTTCCTGGAGGCCTATGCCGACAGCCATGCGCTGACCGAGGTCTACCCGGGCGTGGCGGAAACCCTGAAGTGGTTGCGCAAGCGCAAGATCGAGCTGGCGCTGATCACCAACAAGCCCGAGCGTTTCGTGGCGCCGTTGCTGGACCAGATGAAGCTGGGGCGCTACTTCCCGCTGATCATCGCCGGCGACACCCTGCCCCAGCAGAAGCCGGACCCGGCTGCGCTGCTGCATGTGATGCACATGACCGGGGTCAGTCGCAACGAGGCGCTGTTCATCGGCGACTCGCGCAACGATGTGCTGGCCGCCAAGGCGGCGGGGGTCAAGTGCGTGGCGCTGAGCTACGGCTACAACCACGGTCGGCCCATCGACGAGGAGGAGCCGGCGCTGGTGGTGGACGACCTGCGCGAGCTGCTGCCTGGCGGTTGCGCCGCACACGGCGCTGCGCTAATGTCGCCCGACTCCCCAGATCATCTGCCTCATAGAAGAGATAGAAACGTGCTGGTTCCCTGCAAGCTCTGGCTCGAACGAGCCTCCATGCGAATCATCAAGGCCGTGGCCCGTTGGCGCTGGCGCGCCTGATTCCATTCTGGCCGGACCGGTCCGGCGCGCTTGCACACCGACGTCTTTTATCCAGGAGCCCACCCGGGCTCCTCGCCCCACGAGGCAGATCATGACCCGCGATGAATTCCTGCGTTTGGCCGCCCAAGGCTACAACCGCATCCCGCTCGCCTTCGAAACCCTGGCGGACTTCGACACCCCGCTTTCCCTCTACCTGAAGCTGGCCGATGCGCCGTACTCCTACCTGCTGGAGTCGGTCCAGGGCGGCGAGAAGTGGGGGCGTTACTCCATCATCGGCCTGGCCAGTCGCACGGTGCTGCGTGCCCATGGCGCGAGGGTCAGCGTCAGCGTCGATGACCAGGTGGTGGAGGCCGTGGACAGCGAAGACCCGCTGGCCTTCGTCGAGGCATTCAAGGAGCGTTACCAGGTCGCGCCCATCGACGGCCTGCCGCGCTTCAATGGCGGCCTGGTGGGCTACTTCGGCTACGACTGCGTGCGCTATGTCGAGAAGCGCCTGGCCAACTGCCCGAACCCTGACCCCCTGGGCACGCCGGACATCCTGCTGATGGTGTCGGATGCGGTGATCGTGTTCGACAACCTGGCAGGCAAGCTGCACGCCATCGTGCTGGTGGACCCGAGCCAGCCAGACGCTTTCGAGCAGGGCCAGGCCCGCCTCGATGCGCTGCGGCAGACACTCCGCCAGCCGGTGGTGCCGCGCCTGGGTGTCGACCCGAGCCTGCCGGTGGAGTTGCAGAGCGACTTCCGCTCCAGCTTCACCCGCGAGGACTACGAGCGGGCAGTGGGCGAGATCAAGGAATACATCCTCGCGGGCGACTGCATGCAGGTGGTGATTTCCCAGCGCATGTCGGTGCCCTTCGAGGCAGCGCCGATCGACCTCTACCGGGCGCTGCGCTGCTTCAACCCGACCCCCTACATGTACTTCTTCAACTTCGGCGACTTCCATGTGGTGGGCAGTTCGCCGGAGGTGCTGGTGCGGGTCGAGGATGGCCTGGTCACCGTGCGCCCCATTGCCGGCACCCGTCCCCGTGGCGCCACCGAGGATGCCGACCTGGCTTTGGAAGAGGACCTGCTGTCCGACGCCAAGGAGCTGGCCGAGCACCTGATGCTGATCGACCTGGGCCGCAATGACGTGGGGCGCGTGTCCGCCACCGGTTCGGTGAAGGTCACCGAGAAGATGGTGATCGAGCGCTATTCCAACGTGATGCACATCGTTTCCAACGTCACCGGCCAGTTGAAGGACGGCGTCTCCGCGATGGATGCGCTGCGGGCGATCCTGCCGGCGGGCACCCTGTCGGGGGCGCCGAAGATCCGTGCGATGGAAATCATCGACCAACTGGAGCCGGTTAAGCGCGGGGTCTACGGCGGTGCCGTGGGCTACCTGGCGTGGAACGGCAACATGGACACCGCCATCGCGATCCGCACGGCGGTCATCAAGGATGGGCAACTGCACGTGCAGGCTGGCGCCGGCATCGTTGCCGACTCGGTCCCCGCACTGGAATGGGAGGAGACGCTGAACAAGCGCCGCGCCATGTTCCGTGCCGTGGCGCTCGCCGAGCAGACCACCAAGACTGACGCCTGAGGACCCTGCCATGTTGCTGATGATCGATAACTACGACTCCTTTACCTACAACGTGGTGCAGTACCTGGGTGAGCTGGGTGCCGATGTCCATGTGATCCGCAATGACGAGCTGAGCATCGCCCAGATCGAGGCGCTCAAGCCCGAGCGCATCGTCGTCTCCCCGGGGCCGTGCACCCCCACCGA
Organism: Pseudomonas sp. ENNP23; assembly: GCF_001728945.1. NCBI lineage: Bacteria > Pseudomonadati > Pseudomonadota > Gammaproteobacteria > Pseudomonadales > Pseudomonadaceae > Pseudomonas > Pseudomonas sp. ENNP23. Next base: position 17,980 of record NZ_LYSP01000036.1, on the reverse strand, counting down.
GGCGGGGGTGTCGCTGGAGGCCATCCTGCATTTCGCCGGCAAGCTGCCGATCCTGGGCGTGTGCCTGGGCCACCAGAGCATCGGCCAGGCCTTCGGCGGCGATGTGGTGCGGGCGCGCCAGGCGATGCACGGCAAGACCAGCCCGGTCTTCCACCATGACCAGGGTGTGTTCCAGGGCCTGAACAACCCGCTCACGGTGACCCGCTACCACTCGCTGGTGGTCAAGCGCGAAACCCTGCCGGAGTGCCTGGAGGTGACTGCCTGGACCCAGCACGAAGACGGTTCGGTGGACGAGATCATGGGGCTGCGCCACAAGACCCTGAACATCGAGGGTGTACAGTTCCATCCGGAGTCCATACTCACCGAGCAGGGGCACGAGCTGTTCGCCAACTTCCTCAAGCAACAGGGCGGGGTACGCTGACATGGACATCAAGGAAGCCCTCGGCCGCGTGGTCAACCAACTGGACCTGACCACCGAGGAAATGCAGGCGGTGATGCGCCAGATCATGACCGGGCAGTGCACCGACGCGCAGATCGGTGCCTTCCTGATGGGTATGCGCATGAAGAGCGAGACCATCGACGAGATCGTCGGGGCCGTGTCGGTGATGCGCGAGCTGGCCAGCCGTGTGGAGCTGTCGAGCCTGGATCGCGTGGTGGACGTGGTTGGCACCGGCGGCGATGGCGCCAACATCTTCAATGTGTCCTCGGCGGCGACCTTCGTGGTCGCGGCCGCAGGGGGCAAGGTGGCCAAGCACGGCAACCGCGCGGTGTCCGGCAAGACCGGTAGCGCCGACGTGCTGGAGGCCGCCGGCATCTACCTGGACCTGAAACCCGAGCAGGTGGCCCGCTGCATCGAGCATGTCGGCGTCGGCTTCATGTTCGCCCAGGTCCACCACAAGGCGATGAAGTACGCCGCCGGCCCGCGTCGCGAGCTGGGGCTGCGCACACTGTTCAACATGCTCGGCCCGCTTACGAATCCGGCCGGTGTGAAGCACCAGGTGGTGGGGGTGTTCAGCCAGGCACTTTGCCGGCCACTGGCCGAGGTGCTCAAGCGACTGGGTAGCCAGCACATCCTGGTGGTGCATTCGAAGGATGGCCTCGACGAGCTGAGCCTGGCGGCACCGACCCATGTGGCCGAGCTGAAGGACGGTGTGGTCACTGAATATCAGGTGCAGCCGGAGGACTTCGGCATCAAGAGCCAGAGCCTGATCGGCCTGACCGTGGACAGCCCGCAGCAGTCCCTTGAACTGATCCGCGATGCCCTGGGGCGTCGCAAGACCGAGAACGGCCAGAAGGCCGCAGAGATGATCGTGCTCAACGCCGGCGCTGCGCTTTATGCAGCGGACCACGCGAGCACCTTCAAAGAGGGTGTGCAATTGGCCCACGATGCCCTGCACACCGGCCTTGCCCGCGAGAAGCTGGAGGAACTGGCCTCCTTCACCGCGGTGTTCCGAGTGGAGAACGAAGCGTGAGCGTCCCGACCGTCCTAGAAAAGATCCTCGCCCGCAAGGCCGAGGAAGTCGCCGAGCGACGTGCTCGCACGTCGCTGAGCCAACTGGAAGCGCTGGCCCGTTCGGCCGATGCACCACGCGGGTTTGCCCAGGCCTTGCAGGACAAGGTCGCGCTGCGCGAACCGGCGGTCATCGCCGAGGTGAAGAAGGCGTCCCCGAGCAAGGGCGTCATCCGCGAGAACTTCGTGCCCGCACAGATCGCCCGCAGCTACCAGGACGGTGGCGCCACCTGCCTGTCGGTGCTCACCGATGTGGATTTCTTCCTGGGTGCCGATGAGTACCTGAAGGAAGCCCGGGCGGCCTGCTCCCTGCCGGTGATCCGCAAGGACTTCCTCATCGATCCCTATCAGGTTGTGGAGGCCCGTGCATTGGGCGCCGATTGTGTCCTGCTGATCGTTGCGGCGCTGTCCGACCTGCAGATGGCGGAGCTGGCTGCCACGGCGAAGGACGTGGGGCTGGATGTGCTGGTGGAAGTGCACGATGGCGATGAGCTGGAGCGGGCACTGAAGACCCTCGATACGCCGCTGGTGGGCATCAACAACCGCAACCTGCACACCTTCGATGTCAGTCTGGAGACCACACTGGACCTGCTGCCGCGCATCCCGCGCGACCGCATCGTCATCACCGAGAGCGGCATTCTCAACCGGGCGGATGTCGAGCTGATGGAAGTGAGTGAGGTCTACGCCTTCCTGGTTGGCGAGGCGTTCATGCGTGCCGAGGAGCCTGGGACCGAACTGCGTCGGTTGTTCTTCCCGGAGCGTGGGCGGGTCAAGCTGAGCGCCGACCCGAACTGATCGATGTGCACATGGAAAAGCCGGCGTCCTGCCGGCTTTTTCATATGCGCGTCTCAGCGTGTCCCGAAGACCACCATGGTCTTGCCCTTGACGTGCACCAGGCCCTGTTCCTCCAGGCTCTTGAGCACGCGACCGACCATTTCGCGGGAGCAGCCGACAATCCGGCCGATTTCCTGGCGGGTGATCTTGATCTGCATGCCATCGGGGTGGGTCATGGCATCGGGCTGCTTGCACAGGTCCAGCAGGGTACGGGCAACACGGCCGGTCACGTCGAGGAAGGCCAGGTCGCCCACCTTGCGGGTGGTGTTACGCAGTCGGTCGGCCATCTGACTGCCCAGTGCGTAGAGGATTTCCGGGTCCTGCTGGGTCAGTTCACGGAACTTGGCATAGCTGAGCTCGGCCACTTCGCATTCGGTCTTGGCACGGACCCAGGCGCTGCGCTCTTTCTCGGCGCCTTCCTTTTCGAACAGGCCCATCTCACCGAAGAAGTCCCCGGCATTGAGGTAGGCGATGATCATTTCACGACCATCGTCGTCTTCGATCAGGATGGTGACGGAGCCTTTGATGATGAAGAAGAGCGTTTCACAGCGGTCGCCCGCATAGATGATGGTGCTCTTGGCGGTGTAACGACGGCGATGACAATGCGCGAGAAGCTTGTCTAGGTTCTTGATCTTTGGAGTGAGGGTAATAGCTACCATGCCCGAGTCCCGAAATATAAATAGATAAGCCCTTGTCCAACAGGCACATTCTTATTAGTTATCTGGCTAAGTGTGCCAGTTATCCGACGTCAGCTTAACAGACGCACCGTGACCGGTGAGCCGATTTTGAGACACAGATAACAACTGCCGGGTAACTATTCGACCAGCGTATGTGACGCCGGGGTGTCGCCAGGCGCTGTGATAAGCTGGCGCCCCTTTTTCTCAGAGCCTGGAGTCTGGTGATGAAAGCGCGTATCCAGTGGGCGGGCGAGGCCCTGTTCCTCGGCGAGTCCGGCAGCGGCCATGCTGTGGTGATGGACGGCCCGCCGGAAAGCGGTGGCCGCAACCTCGGCGTGCGGCCGATGGAGATGCTCCTGCTGGGGCTGGGGGGCTGCACCAACTTCGACGTGGTGAGCATCCTCAAGAAGTCGCGCCAGCCGGTGGAGAGCTGCGAGGCGTTCCTCGAAGCCGAGCGCGCTGAAGAGGACCCGAAGGTGTTCACCAAGATCCATGTGCATTTCGTGGTGAAAGGCCGGGGCCTCAAGGAAACCCAGGTCAAGCGTGCCGTCGAGTTGTCTGCCGAGAAGTACTGCTCCGCCTCCATCATGCTGGGGCGTGCGGGCGTCGAGATCACCCACGACTACGAGATCGTTGAACTCGGCTGAGCCTTCGACATCCGATCATCATATTGGGGGCGCAAACTCTGGTAGATGGCTTTCGTCATCTGCATAATGCGCCCCCTCGAATTCCAGGGGTCTTCTGCCCCAGAACCGATAACCACAATCGCCATCGCGAAGAGGTGTAAACCGTCCTACGCAGAAGTGTCGTGCGCTTCTGACGGGCATGCTCAACCACGCGGCAGAGCCGCACACGACGAGAGTTCACAAACGGTGAAAAGCAAACTCAAGCTCCACGGGTTCAATAACCTGACAAAGACCTTGAGCTTCAACATCTATGACATCTGCTACGCGGAAACCCCCGAGGACCAGCAGGCCTACGTCCAGTACATCGACGAAGAGTACGATGCCGAACGCCTGACCCAGATCCTCACCGACGTGGTCGACATCATCGGTGCCAATATCCTCAACATCGCCCGGCAGGATTACGATCCTCAGGGAGCGAGCGTCACCATCCTCATTTCCGAGCAGCCGGTGACGCCTACCGACAGCCAGATCGAGGAATCCCCCGGCCCGTTGCCCGAGACGATCCTGGCTCACCTGGACAAGAGCCACATCACCGTTCACACCTACCCGGAAATCCATCCGGTGGAAGGCATTGCGACCTTCCGTGTGGACATTGACGTGTCCACCTGCGGCGTGATTTCGCCGCTCAAGGCCCTGAACTACCTCATCCACCAGTTCGACTCCGACATCGTCACCGTCGACTACCGTGTGCGTGGTTTCACCCGTGACGTGGAAGGGCGCAAGCACTTCATCGACCACGAGATCAACTCGATCCAGAACTACCTCTCCGACGACACCCGCGACGCGTACCAGATGACCGACGTGAATGTGTACCAGGAGAACCTGTTCCACACGAAGATGCTGCTCAAGGACTTCGAACTGGACAACTACCTGTTCGGCGATGCCGCCTCCAACCTGACCGCCGAACAGCGTCAGCAGGTGGAAGAGCGCGTGCGCCACGAGATGCTGGAAATCTTCTATGCCCGCAACATGCCCCGCTGAGGGCTGCGAGCTGGAATGACAAAGGGCGCCGAACGGCGCCCTTTTGTTTTAACGTGCTGTGCCCGGGTCAGATCCGGTAGGTGCTCTTGGTCATGACCTTGGACAGCAGCGTCATGCCGAACTTCACCGGGGCGGGGAAGCGCAGGCCGCCGGCTTCCAAGGCGGTGGTGGAGTGGTGTTCCTCGTCGACCCGCATCTGTTCGAGGATGGCTCGGCTTTTGGCATCCTGCGGCGGGATCTGGTGCAGGTGCTCGTCCAGATGCTTGCAGACCTGGTCCTCGGTGGCCGCGACGAAGCCCAGGCTGACGCGGTCGCTGATCAGACCGGCCATTGCGCCCACGCCGAACGACAAACCATAGAACAGCGGGTTGAGCACGCTGGGGCGGCTGCCCAGTTCACGGATGCGTTGCTCGCACCAGACCAGGTGGTCGATCTCCTCCTCGGCGGCGTGTTCCATTGCCTGGCGCACCTCGGGCAGCTTGGCGGTCAGCGCCTGGCCCTGGTAAAGCGCCTGGGCACAGACCTCGCCGGTGTGGTTGATGCGCATCAGGCCGGCCACGTGGCGTGTGTCGTCCTCGCTCATCGGCGCGTCGTCCTGCAGGTTGGCGGGCGACGGGCGGTAAGGCTGGCCTTTGAACGGCAGGAGGGTCTTGAGGGCGGCATCGGCCTGCAGCAGCAGGCGGTCGGCGGGAGAGTAGTGACGTTCGGTAGCCATGGGGCACCTCGACAGGCGAAAACTGGCGGAGAGTTTACTCCATTGCTCCCCGCCGGGCTTGATCGGGATCAGTCGCATTCCGGCGCTGTGGTCGCTGACACGAGGCCCAGCCTGCGGGCCAGTCCAACTGGCGCTGCCCGAGCAGGTGCATGTGGATGTGGTGGTAGACCGTCTGCCCGGCCAGTTCACGGTCGTCCTCGGTTTAGGTGGTTTAGGGTCTCGATGTGTCGCTTGGGGATGACTAGGAAGTGCACCGGCGCCTGTGGGGCGATGCCATGGGGCGCGACAATGTGATCGTCTTCGTACAGCGTACGTGCCGGGATCTGCGCAGCGACTATTTTGCAGAACAGACAGTCCACCTGGGTTCTCCGGGCTGATATAAGAATCGCCCGAGTCTAGCGGCGGACCATCGACTCCGGCCAGCAGCGAAACCCACAAGGAGCCTGTGTGAAGAACGACATCCACGACCTGGGCCTGGTGCTCGATTCCAAGGTCAAGCTCATCGTCATCGAGTCCTGGGATGAGCAGCGCGTGCTGGAGACCCTTACTACCCTTGCGGTCAAGCGGGGCATGAGCCTGTTCACCTGGTCGGTGACCGAGGGACTGCAGCGTCTCGGCTTCGGCGGCGAGCCTCTGGGGGGCGAGGAGACGGTCGACCCGGAGAAGGCCCTGCGCCTGATCAAGGGCGACCTCCAATCCAGCCTGTACGTGATGTGTGACCTGCACCCGTTCCTGGAGGACAACCCCCGGCTGGTGCGCTTGCTGAAGGAAGTGGCGATGGCCGACTCGCCCCAGCGCCCGACCCTGGTGCTGGTGTCCCATGCCCTGCGCCTGCCGCCGGAAGTGCAACGCTACAGCGCCCGCTTCGCCCTGGCGTTGCCCAGCGAGGATGAGTTGCTGGCCATCGTCCGGGAGGAAGCGACCCGCTGGAGCGAGCGCAACCGTGGCGCCCGGGTGCGTACCGACAACCGTACCCTCCTGCAGGTTGTGAAGAACCTGCGGGGGCTCAGCCATGGTGAGGCGCGCTCCCTGGCCCGCAATGTGATCTGTGATGACGGCGCCATCACCCAGGAAGACCTGCCGGAACTGAACAAGACCAAGTTCCAACTGCTGGACCTGGAGGGCGTGCTCAGCTTCGAATACGACACGGCACGTTTTGCCGAGGTGGGTGGCCTGGCCAACCTCAAGCGCTGGCTCGGTGAGCGCCAGGGGGCCTTCATCGATGGCAAGGCCGAGGACCGTCCCAAGGGCATGCTGCTGGTGGGGGTACAGGGCGGCGGCAAGAGCCTGGCCGCCAAGGCGGTCGCCGGCCTTTGGGGACTGCCCCTGCTGCGCCTGGACTTCGCCTGCTTGTACAACAAGTTCTTCGGTGAGACCGAGCGCAACCTGCGGGAGGCGCTTCGCCTCGCCGAGCAGATGGCGCCGTGCGTGCTGTGGATGGACGAGATCGAAAAGGGCTTGGCCAGCGGCGACCATGACGGGGGTGTGAGCCAGCGTGTGCTCGGGACGCTGCTGACCTGGATGTCCGAGCGCAAGGCGCCGGTCTTCATGATCGCCACCGCCAACGCCATTCATCGCCTGCCGCCGGAGCTGGTGCGCAAGGGGCGTTTCGACGAGCTGTTCTTCGTCGACCTGCCGGACCCGGCGACCCGCGCGGAGATCTTCCGTATCCACCTGTCCCGCCGGGGCATGGACCTTGCTCTGTTCGATCTGTCGGCACTGGCGTCGGCGTCCGATGGATTTTCCGGTGCCGAGATCGAGCAGGCCGTCGTGGGCATGTACTACGCCGCCCAGGCAGCGCAAAGCGATGTCAGCCAGGCGCTGCTCCTGCAGCAATTGCATGGGACGGCGCCGTTGTCGGTGATCATGTCGGAAGAGTTGGCGGCCCTGCGCAGCTGGGCAGCCAGCCGCTGCGTGCGCGCGGACTGAGCGGGCGCGTTCAGCCGGCCACGAATCGGCGGTTGATGCGGGCAGTGAGTCGACGTGTCAGCCAGCGCGGCATGAAGCGTGATGCCATTGCCGCCAGGCGGTTGCGCCAGCCTGGGATGATGATGGCGCGGTTCTTTTCCAGGGCGCGTACGGTGTACAGCGCCACCTCTTCCGCACTCATCAGCAGGGGCGATCTCTCCAGCTTCTCCCCGACCATGCGGGCATGGCGGAAGAAGGCGGTGCGCACGGGCCCGGGGCAGAGGACGGAAACCTTCACACCATGGCGCTTCAGCTCTTCGCGCAAGCCTTCGGAGAAGTGCAGCACGTAGGCTTTGCTGGCGTAGTAGTTGCTCATCCAGCCGCCGGGCTGGAACCCGGCAACGGAGGCGACATTGAGGATCTGCCCTTCGCCCCGCCCGGCCATGGCGCCACCGAGCTCATGGCAGAGCCGTGCCAGGGCGAGGATGTTCAACTCGATCAGCTCCTGTTCACGGCTCCACGGTTGCTGGACATAGAGGCCGGCACTGCCGATGCTGGCGTTGTTGACCAGCAGGTCGATCTGGCGACCGCCCTGGTTGAGCTCATGCAGCAGGCCGGATAGCTGGAGGGGTTCGGCGAGGTCACAGGTGCGGTAGAGGACCTCGACGCCAAAGCGTTGGGTCAGCTCATAGGCGATGCTCTCGAGCGCATCACGCTGGCGAGCCACCAGGATCAGGTGGCGACCCCGGCGAGCCAGGGCCTCTGCGAGGGCCAGTCCCAGGCCGCTGGAGGCGCCGGTGATGAGGGCATAGCGGGGCATCGTTAATCTCCTGGTGGGGCCGGGTTGGACAGCGCCGGCCCCGGGAGGTTGCTCAGTTCGACTCGTAGTCGTCCTGTTCGGCCGGTGCTTCGGCTTCCATGCCCTGGTCATCCGAGTACTCCGCTTCGTCGGCGGGGGGGGCGGCGTAATCGCTGCTGTCCACGTCGGCCGGCATCTCGTAGCTGCTGCCGGAGAAGTCGGAGTCCAGGGCACTAAGGGCACCGGCGCCGGCGAACATCAGCACGCCGATGATGGCCAGGACGGCGAGGATGCCGCTGCCGATGGAAATCCAGGCCATGACCAGCACCGAGGTGCTGTTCGGCGGTTGGATCTGGCCATAACGGTTGGGGCCCTGGGTGCCGGGAATCACCATCATCAGAATCGGGAAGACCGAGCCGACGAAGGGGACGAAGTTCAGCAGGTACAACCAGCCCGACCAGCCGATGTCATGCAGGCGCTGGACACCGAACTGAACGTTGACCACCACCAGAGCGATAATTTCGAGTGCGAAAAGAATACCGCCGATCACCGGGAACTCGGACATCAGCAGTGCGGTGAGGCCCACGATCGGCAGGGCTGCCAGGATCAGGACCATCGACCAGGCGAGGTAGCGCATCCTGCCGATTCGACCGGTGACACCGAAGGGGCGCAGTTCGCCGAACTCCGGCAGGGCTTCACCTACCTGCGCTTGGGGCGTGGCATAGGGCGATGCTGCACCGGTTGCCGGCGCCATCACGGCCGGCGCGCTTTCGGCTTTTTGGGCCTGGCGGGCCAGGAATTTCTCTATGACGATGCCGCAGGCGTTGCACTCGATTGCCTTGGGCTGTTCATGGCCGCACTTGGGACAGGTCATGTTGGGTTGGTCTTCTTCGGCCTGGGGCGAGGCATCCGGGGTGGGGTGGTCCTCGGTCTCCACCAGGCTCAGTCCGGCGGCGATGTCGGGCTCCTTGCGGACGTTGGCACCGGCGCGCTGCAGGGCCGCCAGGTACTTGTCCGCTTCGCCGTCCTCGAGGTCGCGCTTCAGGGCAACGGGACGGCCATTGAACAGGGCTTCGATCTTGTCGGCGTCGCTCTTGAACAGGCGGGCGAGGTTCTCCTTGACCGAGTCCAGTGCCGCACCGGGCATCAGTTCACCTTCGAATACGATCTTGTAGCGAGCGTCGGACATGCGGGCATCCTTGTCGGCTGTAGGGTTGAGGATGGCCAAGCGTACTGGTGGCAGCGCCTGGCTTACAAGCCGTGGAGGCCGGAAAAAGCGGGGGGCTTCACGGTGTAGGCAAGGGTTTCCAGCGCCCGACGAGACGGCCGCGCCGCAACAGGCTCATGGAGCCGAATCGTGCCGGGAGTCCTTCGGCTGTGTGTGGACGGAGAAACACCCAGTCATCGGGTTGCAGTCGATTGGCTGCGGAGCCGATCAGCCGCTCCTGATTGGCGCTGCGGCCATAGAGCGGGTCGTAGGCGAGTCCGGCTGGTGAGGCCGGGATGGCTTGCCAGCCACCGCCATATAAATAGAAGGCCTGTTCGCGGTTCGGGTCCCAACTGCTCATGAGGCCATGGGCGCTCTCAAGGTAGGGCAGGTCGCCGTTGACCGTTTTGAGCACGGGAGCGGCGATCCAGCAGGCTGCCTGGTAGGCGCTGAGGCTTTCGGTATCGAAGTCCGAAGGTTTGAGTAGCGCCGAACCCACGGCGATTTCGTTTAGTGGGCTGGCTCCAGACAGGTGTTGCATGCAGGTGAGGCTGCCGGCGCCATTCAACAAAGGTGTTTCTGGCCAGACCTTGCCTGCGCGCATGGCCTGTTCCAGGAAGGCTCGGTAGCAGGTGTTGGCCTGCACGAGGGCGCCCCTGCTCCAGAAGGGCGCATGGGCGACCTGGGCGTCATAGCCCATCAGCCCACGCAGCGTGAACACGTCGGGATGATGTTCGATCAGTGAGAGGCTGGCAGCAAACTGCTCGGGTGAGGTGTGACCGCCGCGACGCAAGCCGACATCGATTTCCAGGGCAATGGACAGCGGGCGCTGTAGGGCGAGTGCCATGTCGCGGTACTGCACCAGGCGCTCCGGGCTGTCCATCAACCAGGTGAGCTGCCGGTCGGGGTTGAATGCTGCAGCCGCGGGAAGTTGTTGGTAGAAGGCCAGGGCTGCGGCGACCGGTAGGGGCTTGCCGAGCAGTAGGTCGCTGTCGGGGAACGCCTCGGCCAGTTGGTTAACCTGGGGTTGATGGAAGACCATGAAACGCCGAGTGCCTAGGCGCTTGGCGAGGTAGTCGAGCAGAGCCGTTGAGGCGAGCGATTTGCTCACCAGACGCAGTTTCATGCTGCCTAGACGGCTGTTCAACAGGTCCGCGTTGGCGTCCAGGCGATCAAGGTCGATCACCAGCTGGGGCACGCCGCCACCCTGCTGGTGCAGCAGGGCCTGCAACTGGGCGAAGTAAGGCGCATGAGGCGCGCCCCGGTCGGTGGGGCGGGCCGCCCACAGCCCCAGTGTGCCCAGCGCTCCGAGGCCGGCGAGCAGACGGCGACGCTTCATCCCTGGTAAGGCTGTGCCAGGTGGGAGATGCGTTGGACAGCAGCACGGTACTCGCTGTCGAGGCGCTGCACCAACTCATCGATGGAGGGGAGGTCGTGGATGCCTCCGACGCCCTGGCCCGCTGACCAGACTGTCTTCCAGGCCTTGGCTTCGTCGCTCACGGGTTTGAGTTTTTCACCGTAGTTGACGTCCCCCTTGTCGTTGAGGCGGGTGAGGTCGTATCCGGCGGCCTCCAGGCTCTGGCGCATGAAGCTGGCCGGAACGCCCGAGACGGCGGGGGTGTGGACGATATCGGCAGCGCGTGCGTCCAGCAGCATTTGCTTGTAGGCGTTGCTGGCCTGGCTCTCCCGGGTGGCAATGAAGCGAGTGCCCAGGTAGGCGAGGTCCGCCCCGAGGAGCTGGGCTGCTAGGATTTCGTGGCCGTGGTTGAGGCAGCCGGCCAGGAGCAGGGTCTTGTCGAAGAACTGGCGGATCTCGGCGACCAGGGCGAAGGGGCTCCAGGTTCCGGCGTGCCCACCGGCGCCTGCTGCGACGGCGATCAGCCCGTCTACACCCGCTTCTGCAGCCTTTTCGGCATGGCGCCGGGTGGTGACGTCATGGAATACCAGGCCGCCGTAGTCGTGCACGGCGTCCACCACTTCCTTCACGGCGCCAAGGCTGGTGATGACGATGGGGACCTTTTTTTCCACACAGATGGCCAGGTCGGCCTGCAGGCGGGGGTTGCTGCCGTGGACGATCAGGTTGACGGCGTAGGGGGCTGCATCGGCTGCCAGCCCAGCGGCGATTTCATCAAGCCAGGCGGCGAAGCCGGCACTCTCGCGCTGGTTCAGGGCGGGGAAGCTGCCGACGACACCGGCGTTGCAACTGGCCAGGACCATGGGCGGTGCCGAGACCAGGAACATCGGAGCGGTGACGAGGGGCAGACGCAGGCGATTCTCGAGCAGGGCGGGCAGTGACATCCGACGGTCCTCTTGGATGGGATCAGAAGGGCTTGACCACGACCAGAATGACGATGGCCAGCAGGAACAGCACAGGGACTTCGTTGAACCAGCGGTAGAAGACATGGCTGCGGGCGTTCTCGCCACGGGCGAAGCGCTTGAGCATCGCGCCACAGGCATGGTGGTAACCGATCAGCAGCACCACGAGAGTGAGTTTGGCGTGCAGCCAGCCCTGGCTGAACCAACCAGGGTTGAGGTAGAGCATCGCGCCGCCCAGCAGGAGGGTGGCAATCATCGAGGGGCCCATGATGCCGCGGTAGAGCTTGCGCTCCATGATGCAGAAGCGCTCTCGGCTGGGTTGGTCTTCCGCCGCAGCGTGATAGACGAACAGGCGCGGCAGATAGAAGAGGCCGGCGAACCAGCAGACGACGGCGATGATGTGCAGGGCCTTTAGCCAGAGGTAGAGCATGGAAAATGTCCGTTGTGTGAGATCGGTCCGATAGTAGAGGCACAGGTGGCAGCGCGTCACCCTGACGGTTGGCCCATGGCGGATCGGGCTTTATCATCGGCGCCTTTGCAATGGGCCGCTCTGGCTAGGTGGTTTCGCATGGCTCTTTTCTCATCCTTCCTGCTTCGATCCGCGGACTGCGCTCGCTGATGGCCAGTTGGGAAGTTCGTGTCAGTGATCCGCGTCGCGAACGTCTGTTGAGGCTGGTGCTGTGCGCACTGGTTCTGGCGTTGCCGGCCTCCTTCTTTGCCGGTGGCTGGCAGCAGGCTGAGCGTTCCCGCGACGTGGTCGAGCAGCGGGACCAGTTGTTGCAAGAGAATCAGCAGCAGGCTCGCGAACTGGAGCAACTGCGTCAGCGCCAGGCGGTGCTGGAGAGCGGCGAGCGCTTGGGCCAGCAGGCCAATGAGCAGAGTCGGCAGGCTATCAAGATGATGGAGGAGCAGGTTTTTGCCTTGCAGCAGGAGCTGGCGGTCTACAAGGGCGTGCTGGCTCCCGACCGCCAGGCGGATGGGTTGCGTATTCGCGCCCTGGAGGTGCACGGCACGGACATGCCGTCCCGCTACCGTATGCGCCTGATGCTGAGCCGGGTGGGCAAGGACGAGCGTGCCCTCGCTGGGGCTTTATCGATTCGCATCCTGGGTCGCCAGGGGAACAAGGAGACGGCCTTGCTCCTGGCTGATCTGGCGAAGGACCTGCCCAAGGGCGGCGTGCCTTTTTCATTCAAGTATTTCCAGGCCATTCCCGATGCCGGGCGCTTCATCGAACTGGAGTTGCCGGAAGGCTTCGTTCCACGTCGCATCGAGGTGAGTGCGCGGGTGGAGGGGCAGCGTGAGCCGCTGTTGCGCACGTTCGACTGGACCGACGAGGAGTCATGAATCTATGTGGAACAAGCAGAAACCCAAGGCAGACCTGCAGCGCTACAGCGGCAAGACCAGCATCATCGCGACCGGTGCTGAACTGGTGGGCGACCTGCGCTTCCAGGGCGCGGTTCAGGTTGATGGGCGCCTTACGGGCAATCTGTCTGCCGTTGAGGGCATGGTGCGCATCAGCGTGGACGGGCTGGTCCAGGGTGAGATCCGTGCGCCCCACGTAATCATCGATGGGGAAGTGCAGGGTGATGTGTACGCGAGCGAGCACCTGGAACTGGGCGCGCGGGCGCGGGTCAAGGGTACGGTGTTGTATGGGTTGATGGAGATGGCGATGGGAGCGCAGATAGACGGGCGCCTGGGCCAGATCAAGGAGTCGGCCAAGCCGCTTGAGCTGCCGTCGCGGGTCGATGAGACCGATGCTTAATAGTTGACCAGTTTTCTAGGGTAAGCGGATAATGCGCCGCCATAGCGCAGTATGGCGGCGTCAAGCCGGGAGAGTTGCATCATGAGTGTCGAATCCTTCACCCCCACCGCCCTGATGTTCACCCAGGGAGCCGCAAGCAAGGTGAAGAACCTGATCGATGAAGAGGGCAATCCGCGCCTGAAGCTCCGCGTTTTCGTCACCGGTGGCGGCTGCTCCGGGTTCCAGTACGGCTTCACCTTCGATGAAGAGGTGGCCGACGACGACACCATCGTCGAGCGTGACGGCGTGAGTCTTGTAGTCGACCCCATGAGCTTCCAGTATCTGGCAGGCGCCGAGGTGGATTACCAGGAAGGCCTGGAGGGCTCGCGCTTCGTGATCAAGAATCCGAATGCGGCCACCACCTGTGGTTGCGGGCAATCCTTCTCGATCTGATTGGATCTCGTTTGTCGAACGCCGTGCTCATGCACGGCGTTTTCGTTTCAGGCGGGGTAAATCGCGCCGAGGATGCGGGGGCCTTTGGCGCCGGTCACGCTTGGGCGATTGGCAGGAATACCTTCCAGGCAGCAGTGGGCGAGCCAGCCAAAGGCCATGGCTTCCATCCAGTCCGCAGGTACGCCCGCCTCATCGGTGCTGCAAACCCGGGAAGAGGGGAGCAACTCGGCCAATCGCTTCATCAGCGTGTGATTGCGGGCGCCACCACCGCAGACCAGTAGTTCGTCGGTATGCGCTTGTGCCACCAGCAGGGCGTCGATGGCGGTACGTGCGGTGAACTCCAACAGAGTGGCTTGGACATCTTTGGCAGCGGGCTGTGTGCTCATTCGTGCCAGTTTGTGGTCCAGCCACGGCAGGTTGAAGTGCTCCCTCCCCGTGCTTTTGGGGCCTTGAGTCGAGAAGAAGTCGTCTGCCATCAGTGCCTGGAGCAAGGCGGCGTCGATCTTGCCGCTGGCGGCCCATTCGCCATCCGCATCGTAGGGTTTGCCTTGATGGCGGGCTATCCAGGCATCCAGCAGGACATTGCCGGGGCCGCAGTCGAAACCGAAGACCGGGCGATCCGGCTGCAACAGCGAGAGGTTGCTGAAACCACCGACGTTCAGGACGGCTCGATGGGCATCGTTGCCGAAAAGGGCTTCGTGGAAGGCGGGCACCAGGGGCGCACCTTGTCCACCCGCCGCCATGTCCCGACGACGGAAGTCGCCGACCGCGGTGATGCCGGTCAGCTCTGCAAGGAGTGCGCAGTTGCCGATCTGGATCGTGAAGCCGAGGGCGGGTTCGTGGCGTACCGTCTGGCCGTGGCTCCCAATGGCTCGAATGGAATCAGGGGTGAGTCCCGTCTGTTGCAGGAGTTTTTGGATGCCCTGTGCAGCGAGCCGGACCCAGCGCTGCTCGGTAAGGGCTGCGCGGGCGAGTTCGTCATTGCCGGGGGTGCAGAGCTTGAGGAGATCCTCCTTCAAGTCGGCAGGCATGGGGATGTAATGGGAAGCGAGGAGCCGCGTGCGGCTTTCCTGCACGATCAGGGCGATGTCCAGCCCGTCCAGACTAGTGCCGGACATGACCCCGATGTAGTGCGGCATGCGGCAGTTACTGCTGCTTGTTCTGAGCGAGCATGGTGGCCTTTTCCTGGTCCATGCGTGCCATCAGCGGTTTGCTCAGTTGCAGGAAACGCTTCTTCTCACTGGCGATGAGTGGGTCGGCCATTGGAAGCTTCACGCTGAGCGGGTCGACGTGCTGGCCGTTGACCTGGAACTCGTAGTGGAGGTGTGGGCCAGTGGAGAGCCCGGTAGTGCCGATATAGCCGATGATCTGTCCCTGTTTGACACTTACGCCGGTCTTGATCCCTTTGGCAAAGCCCTGCATGTGGCCATAGAGGGTGCGGTATTTGCCGCTGTGCTGGATGATCACGGCATTGCCGTAACCACCACGACGCCCGGCGAGCATGACCTTGCCATCACCCGTTGCCTTGATCGGTGTTCCGCGTGGGGCGGCGTAGTCAACGCCCTTGTGCGCGCGGATCTTGTTCAGGATGGGGTGCTTGCGGCCCAACGAGAAGCGAGAACTGATTCGAGCGAAATCCACGGGAGTGCGGATGAAGGCTTTGCGCATCGCTGTGCCGTCATCACGGAAATAGCTGGCGATACCCTGGGCATTGGCAAAGCGGACAGCGGTGTACGTTTTGCCACGATTGGTGAACCGCGCCGCGAGGATAGCGCCCGAGCCTACTTCCTTGCCGTTGACGGTCTTTTTCTCATAGATGACTTCGAACTCGTCGCCTTCACGGATATCAAGGGCAAAGTCGATGTCGTAGTCGAAGATGTTTGCCAGGTCCATCGTCAGGTTGTGTGAGAGACCGGCGCGTTTGGCGGAAAGGAACAGAGAGCTGTCGATCACGCCGTGCGCGTAAGCGGAATGAATGTCGGGTTTGGCGATGTCGCGCTTGAAGTCGTAGCCTTTTTCGGTCTTGGTGAGCGTTACTGATTCCAGATCGCTAAGCCGGGAATGAAGGCTCTGGAGCTCGCCTTCCGGGGTCAGCCGGAACTCGAAGGGCTGACCGACCTTGAGGCGGGTGAGCGTCTTGGCATCCTTGCTGCTGTCGAGAATCTCGTGCAGCACGCTCGCGGACAGGCCGACTTTGGCGAACAGTGTGGACAGTGTATCGCCACTTTCGACCTTGACGGTCTTCAGACCAGGGTCGACAGGTGCGTTCGATAAGGAGGCTGAAGTGGAAGCATCCTGCTTGTCCGTGCTGGAATCGTTATCAGCGCTGTCCTTGGCATCTGCGGACGGCGCGATGGTGGCAAAGGGAGTGATCGCCTCGCCTTCGCTGGATAGGCCCTGTCGGAGATCGTCCTTCTCCTGAATCAGTGCTTCGGCACTGTTGTCCATGTCCAGATTGATGTAGGTCTTCTTCGCCTCGACTTCCCGAGACGGGAACACCAGCAAGGCCAGGCTCAGAAGCGCAGCTACACCGCTTGCGGCCAGCAGGTGGCTCTTCGGATAGCGCGGCGCTTTGGGAACGTTATGCGTCATGGCGTGTGGTGTTATTAAGAAAGTGATCTAACTGCCTAAAATATAATCAAATAGGCCCTCAGGCAACCTTGAGAACCGACCTTTCGGCGGTCGGTCTGGCCGCGGGCGCAAAACTTGTAATTAGTCAGCGATCTTGTATGTTTGGTTCCCTTTTGTATCTACGTGGCACGGGGCCTTACATGAAGTCGGTTGAGGAGCAGCTGGCGCTTATCAAGCGCGGCGCGGAAGAAGTACTGGTCGAAGCGGAGCTGATCGAGAAGCTCAAGACGGGGCGGCCGCTGCGCATCAAGGCTGGCTTCGATCCGACGGCGCCTGATCTGCACTTGGGGCATACCGTTCTGATTAACAAGCTGCGTCAGTTCCAGGAGCTGGGGCATCAGGTGGTCTTCCTGATCGGAGACTTCACCGGGATGATTGGGGACCCTAGTGGGAAGAGTGCTACCCGTCCTCCACTGACCCGTGAGCAGGTGTTGGAGAATGCCGAGACCTACAAGGCTCAGGTCTTCAAGATCCTGGACCCTGAACGCACCGAAGTGGCGTTCAATTCCACCTGGATGGACCAGCTGTCACCGGCCGATTTCATTCGTTTGTCTTCTCAGTACACCGTGGCGCGAATGCTTGAGCGGGATGACTTCAGTAAGCGCTATGCTACCAATCAGCCTATCGCCATCCATGAGTTCCTTTATCCGCTGGTTCAGGGCTATGACTCCGTTGCGCTCCGTGCTGATGTCGAGTTGGGTGGTACCGATCAGAAATTCAACCTGCTAATGGGGCGTGAGTTGCAGCGTGCCTACGGGCAGGCATCCCAGTGCATCGTCACCATGCCGCTGCTCGAGGGGCTCGATGGTGTCAAGAAGATGTCCAAGTCCCTTGGTAACTATGTGGGTATCCAGGAGGCGCCGGGCGTCATGTACAACAAGCTGGTGTCGATGCCAGACAGTTTGATGTGGCGCTACTTCGAGTTGCTCAGCTTCCGGTCCATGGATGAGGTCCATCAGTTCAAGCGAGACGTCGAGGCGGGCGCTAATCCTCGTGACATCAAGATCAAGTTGGCCGAAGAGATTGTTGCCCGGTTCCATGGGGAAGAGGCAGCAGCCAGTGCTCATCGCTCGGCAGGCAACCGCATGAAGGATGGCGAGCTGCCGGACGACTTGCTGGAAGTGGAGTTGCTTGCGCCTGAGGCTATGCCGATCTCGTCTGTCCTTAATAAGGCAGGGCTGGTCAAGAATGCTGCGGCGGCGCGTGATCTTCTGGCAGCAGGCAGTGTGCGTGTTGATGGGGAAGTGGTTGATCGTTCGTTTGTCTTCGAGCTAGGCAAGAGTCATGTATGCCAGGCGGGGAAAAAAGCGTTTGCACGCATCTCGCTGAAAGCAGAATGAATTTTTAAAATAGGTGTTGACGCCGTGGCTGAGGTCTCTATAATACGCACCACTCCCACGGCGGACAACGAAAACTCCTTGAAAATCAATGAGTTAAGTGTTTGAAATGGGGTGCGGTTCCGGAGTGGTTGCGGATTCGCGGCGTTTGATCTGCTGGTCAGGTTGATTGCTGAAAGGGGGTA
>NZ_LYSP01000035.1:0-72173 GCF_001728945.1 Pseudomonas sp. ENNP23 | reverse complement strand
CGGCCGTACCGTTGGTGCCGGTGTTGTTGCCAAGATCATCGAGTAATCGACGATCAGCATCAGAGAAAAGGGCCCTTCGGGGCCCTTTTCTTTTGGATTGGTTAAAAGTTGACACCCTCTGGGGGCGTCCGTACAATTGCGCCTCCTTTTAACAGGCGCAGTCCGTCTGTTGGGGGCAAGCAGAGATAGAGTCTGAGGTCAAAATGCAAAACCAACAAATCCGTATTCGGTTGAAGGCTTTTGACCATCGCCTGATCGATCAATCCACCCAGGAAATCGTGGAAACCGCGAAACGTACTGGTGCTCAGGTGCGTGGTCCGATTCCTCTGCCTACTCGCAAGGAGCGGTATACCGTTCTGATCTCTCCGCACGTCAACAAGGATGCGCGCGATCAGTACGAAATCCGCACTCACAAGCGTGTTCTGGACATCGTCCAGCCGACGGATAAAACCGTTGACGCGCTGATGAAGCTCGACCTTGCTGCAGGCGTGGAAGTGCAGATCAGCCTCGGCTAATAACCTTCGGGTTCTTAGTCGTGTAACGCTCTGAAATGGGCGGCCATAGCGGGTGAAAGCCCCGTACACTCATGAGGTTTACAACATGACTATTGGTGTAGTCGGTCGTAAGTGCGGCATGACCCGCATTTTCACCGAAGAAGGTGTCTCCATTCCGGTTACGGTCATCGAGATCGAGCCGAATCGTGTGACCCAGTTCAAAAGCGAAGAGTCCGATGGCTATCGCGCCGTACAGGTAACTGTCGGCGAGCGTCGTGCTTCTCGCGTAACCAAGGCCCAGGCCGGTCACTTCGCCAAGGCGAGTGTGGCTGCTGGTCGTGGTGTCTGGGAGTTCCGCCTTGAAGAGGGCGAGTACCAGGCTGGCGACCAGATCACTGCCGAGATCTTCCAGGCTGGTCAGCTGGTTGATGTCACGGGTCAGTCCAAGGGTAAAGGCTTCGCCGGTACCATCAAGCGCTGGAATTTCCGTGGTCAAGACAATACCCACGGTAACTCCGTTTCTCACCGCGTCCCGGGCTCCATTGGCCAGTGCCAGACTCCTGGTCGTGTCTTCAAGGGCAAGAAAATGTCCGGTCACCTCGGTGCCGACCGCGTAACCGTCCAGTCCCTGGAAGTGGTTCGTGTCGATGCTGAGCGCAACCTGCTGCTGGTCAAGGGTGCTGTTCCCGGCGCCACCGGTGGCGACGTGCTCGTGCGTCCGGCTGCCAAGGCTCGCGGTTAAGAGAGGAAGCTGAGATGCAATTGAATGTAAGTGGCGCTCAGGCTATCGAAGTCAGCGAGCGTACCTTTGGTGGTGAGTTCAACGAGACCCTGGTTCACCAAGCTGTCGTGGCCTACATGGCTGGCGGTCGTCAGGGCACCCGTGCACAGAAGACCCGCTCCGAAGTTTCTGGTGGTGGCAAGAAGCCGTGGCGTCAGAAGGGTACCGGTCGTGCCCGTGCTGGCACCATTCGCAGCCCCATTTGGCGCTCCGGTGGTACCACTTTTGCTGCCAAGCCCCAGGATCACTCCCAGAAGCTCAACAAGAAGATGTACCGCGCAGCGCTGCGCTCCATCCTCTCCGAGCTGGTTCGTCAGGACCGCCTGGTCGTAGTGCCTGAGTTCGCTGTTGAGGCGCCGAAGACCAAAGCCCTGCTGGGCAAGCTGAATGGTCTGGGTCTGAGCGACGTGCTGATCATCTCCGATGACGTCGACCAGAACCTGTACCTTGCCGCTCGTAACCTGCCTCACGTCGATGTGCGTGATGTTCAGGGTTCCGATCCGGTAAGCCTGATCGCCTATGACAAGGTGCTGGTCACCGTGTCGGCCATCAAGAAATTCGAGGAGCTGCTGGCATGAACCAGGAACGCGTATTCAAAGTGCTGGTTGGCCCGCACATCTCCGAGAAGGCTACCGTTCTGGCAGATGGCAAGAGCCAATTCGTCTTCAAGGTTGCTTCCGATGCAACCAAGCTGGAAATCAAGAAGGCCGTAGAGAGCCTGTTCAGCGTGAAGGTCGCCGCAGTCAATACCCTGAACGTAAAGGGCAAGACTAAGCGCACCGTTCGTGGTCTGGGCAAGCGCAATGACTGGAAGAAAGCGTACATCGCTCTCCAGCCTGGCCAAGATCTCGATTTCGCCAGCAGCGCTGAGTAAAGGGGTGCATCATGGCAATCGTTAAATGCAAACCGACTTCCGCTGGCCGCCGTTTCGTGGTCAAGGTCGTCAACCAGGATCTGCACAAGGGTGCTCCCTATGCTCCGCTGGTTGAGAAGAAGTCCAAGTCCGGTGGTCGTAACAACAACGGCCGCATCACCACTCGTCATATCGGTGGTGGTCACAAGCAGCATTACCGCCTGGTCGACTTCCGTCGCAACAAGGATGGTATCCCTGCCGTTGTCGAGCGTATCGAATACGATCCGAACCGTACTGCGCACATCGCTCTGCTGAAGTACGCCGACGGCGAGCGTCGCTACATCATCGCTCCCAAGGGCGTTGTGGCGGGTGATCAGCTGATCTCCGGTGCCCATGCGCCGATCAAGGCTGGCAACACCCTGCAGCTGCGCAATATCCCGGTTGGTAGCACCGTTCACGGTGTCGAGCTGAAGCCGGGTAAAGGTGCTCAACTGGTGCGTTCCGCTGGTGCTTCCGCTCAGTTGGTCGCCCGTGAAGGTGCCTATGTAACCCTGCGTCTCCGCTCCGGCGAAATGCGCAAGATTCTGGCCGAGTGCCGTGCGACTCTGGGCGAAGTCTCGAACTCCGAGCACAGCCTGCGTTCGCTGGGCAAGGCTGGTGCCAAGCGCTGGCGTGGCGTTCGTCCGACCGTTCGTGGTGTCGCCATGAACCCGGTCGACCACCCGCATGGTGGTGGTGAAGGTCGTACTTCTGGTGGTCGTCATCCGGTTTCGCCGTGGGGCTTCCCGACCAAGGGTGCGAAGACTCGCGCGAACAAACGCACTGACAACATGATTGTCCGTCGCCGTAAATAATCGAGGATACGACTGTGCCGCGTTCTCTGAAAAAAGGTCCTTTTATCGATCTTCACCTGTTGAAGAAGGTCGAAGTGGCGGTGGAAAAGAACGATCGCAAACCGGTCAAGACTTGGTCGCGTCGTTCTATTGTTCTGCCGCAGATGGTCGGTCTGACCATCGCTGTACACAACGGTCGCCAGCATGTACCCGTTCTCGTGAACGAAGACATGGTCGGCCACAAACTGGGCGAGTTCGCCGCTACCCGCACCTATCGCGGGCATGCTGCGGACAAAAAGGCCAAGCGTTAAGGGGTAAGGAAAGATGGAAGTAGCCGCTAAGCTGTCGGGCGCTCGAATCTCCGCCCAGAAAGCCCGCTTGGTCGCCGACCAGATCCGCGGGAAGAAGGTGGGCGAGGCGCTCAACCTGCTGTCCTTCAGCAGCAAGAAAGCCGCTGAAATCATGAAGAAAGTGCTGGAGTCGGCCGTAGCCAACGCCGAGCACAACGAAGGCGCTGATGTGGATGACCTCAAGGTCTCTACCGTTTTCGTTAACGAAGGGCGTTCGCTGAAGCGCATCATGCCGCGTGCCAAAGGCCGTGCTGATCGCATCGTCAAGCGGTCTTGCCATATCACTGTCAAGGTTGCGGACAAGTAACGGAGTCGATCAGATGGGTCAGAAAGTACATCCCACTGGCATTCGCCTGGGAATCGTCAAGGAGCACACCTCCGTCTGGTACGCAGATAAGCGCACTTATGCCGACTATCTGTTTGCCGATCTGAAGGTCCGTGAGTACCTCCAAGACAAACTAAAAAGCGCGTCCGTAAGCCGTATCGATATCCATCGTCCGGCTCAAACCGCACGCATCACCATCCACACCGCTCGTCCCGGCATCGTGATCGGCAAGAAGGGTGAGGATGTCGAGAAGCTGCGCCAGGACCTGACCAAGCAAATGGGTGTGCCTGTGCACATCAACATCGAAGAGATCCGCAAGCCGGAACTCGACGGTATGCTGGTTGCTCAGAGCGTTGCTCAGCAGCTCGAGCGTCGCGTTATGTTCCGTCGTGCCATGAAGCGTGCGGTACAGAACGCCATGCGTCTTGGTGCCAAAGGCATCAAGATCCAGGTCAGTGGTCGTCTCGGTGGTGCCGAGATCGCGCGTACCGAGTGGTACCGCGAAGGCCGTGTGCCCCTGCACACCCTGCGCGCCGACATTGATTACGCAACCTACGAGGCTCACACCACTTACGGTGTGATCGGTGTGAAGGTTTGGATCTTCAAGGGTGAGGTCATTGGTGGCCGCCAGGAAGAGCTGAAGCCCGTAGCGCCCGCTCCTCGTAAAAAAGCTGCTAAGTAAGGAGTACGCAAAATGCTGCAACCCAAGCGTACAAAATTCCGCAAGCAGATGACCGGCCACAACCGTGGTCTGGCTCACCGCGGTAGCAAGGTCAGCTTCGGCGAGTTCGCCCTGAAGGCGGTTTCTCGCGGTCGTCTCACCGCTCGCCAGATCGAAGCGGCACGTCGTGCCCTGACCCGTCACGTGAAGCGTGGCGGCAAGATCTGGATCCGTGTATTCCCCGACAAGCCCGTCACCAAGAAGCCCCTCGAAGTTCGTATGGGTAAAGGTAAGGGTGGCGTCGAGTACTGGGTAGCCCAGATCCAGCCGGGCAAGGTGCTCTACGAGATCGAGGGTGTTTCCGAAGAGCTGGCGCGTGAGGCCTTCGCCCTGGCTGCTGCAAAGCTGCCGCTCGCCACCTCCTTTGTTAAGCGGACGGTGATGTGATGAAAGCGAATGAACTTCGTGAAAAAACCGCAGAGCAGCTGAACGAGCAACTGCTCGGTCTGCTGCGCGACCAGTTCAACCTGCGTATGCAGAAGGCAACTGGCCAGTTGGGGCAGTCTCACCTGCTCTCGCAAGTGAAGCGCGACATCGCTCGCGTCAAGACTGTGCTGAACCAGCAGGCAGGTAAGTGATCATGGCTGAAGCTCAGAAAACCGTCCGTACGCTGACCGGCCGCGTCGTCAGCGACAAGATGGACAAAACCATCACCGTCCTGATCGAGCGCCGTGTAAAGCACCCGATCTATGGTAAATACGTGAAGCGCTCGACCAAGCTGCACGCTCACGACGAAACCAACCAGTGCCGCATCGGCGACAAGGTCACCATCCGTGAGACCCGTCCGCTGGCCAAGACCAAGTCCTGGGCGCTGGTGGAAATCGTCGAACGTGCCGTGGAAGTCTAAGGACTAAGGGTCGGAGAAAGATATGATTCAGACTCAATCCATGCTCGACGTCGCTGATAACAGCGGTGCTCGTCGCGTTATGTGCATCAAGGTCCTGGGTGGTTCGCACCGTCGTTATGCCGGTATCGGCGATATCATCAAGGTCACCGTCAAGGAAGCGATCCCCCGTGGCAAGGTCAAGAAAGGCCAGGTGATGACCGCTGTTGTGGTCCGCACCAAGCACGGTGTTCGTCGTCCTGATGGCTCCATCATCCGCTTCGATGGCAACGCTGCTGTTCTGCTGAACAACAAGCAGGAGCCGATCGGTACCCGCATCTTCGGGCCAGTGACCCGTGAGCTTCGTTCCGAGAAGTTCATGAAGATCGTCTCGCTCGCCCCTGAAGTGCTGTAAGGAGAAGCCGTCATGCAAAAGATTCGTCGTGACGACGAGATCATCGTCATCGCCGGCAAAGACAAGGGCAAGCGTGGCAAGGTGCTCAAGGTTCTCGCTGACGACCGTCTGGTCGTCGGTGGGATCAACCTGGTGAAGCGCCACACCAAGCCGAACCCGATGTCCGGCATCCAGGGCGGTATCGTCGAGAAGGAGGCGCCCCTGCACGTCTCCAACGTCGCCATCTTCAATAGCGAAACCAACAAGGCTGACCGCGTTGGCTTCAAAATCGAAGACGGCAAAAAAATTCGTGTCTTCAAGTCCACCCAGAAGCCGGTTGGCGCTTGAGAATCATAGGTAGAACACCATGGCACGACTGAAAGAGATTTACCGGAAGCAAATCGCGCCCAAGCTGAAAGAAGAGCTGAAGCTGGCCAACGTGATGGAAGTTCCGCGTGTTACCAAGATCACCCTGAACATGGGTCTCGGCGAAGCAATCGGTGACAAGAAAGTCATCGAGAACGCTGTAGCCGACCTGGAAAAAATCACCGGTCAGAAGGCCGTCGTGACCTACGCCCGCAAATCCATTGCCGGCTTCAAGGTCCGCGAAGGCTGGCCGATTGGTGTCAAGGTGACGCTGCGTCGCGATCGTATGTACGAGTTCCTGGATCGCCTGCTCTCCATCTCCCTGCCGCGCGTTCGTGACTTCCGCGGCCTGAATGCCAAGTCCTTCGATGGTCGCGGCAATTACAGCATGGGCGTGAAAGAGCAGATCATCTTCCCGGAAATCGATTACGACAAGATCGATGCGCTGCGTGGTCTGGATATCACCCTGACCACCACCGCCCGCAATGATGATGAAGGTCGCGCTCTGCTGCGCGCTTTCAACTTCCCCTTCCGCAACTGATTGGAGCAGGAATATGGCCAAACAGAGCATGAAGAACCGCGAGCTGAAGCGTCAGCTGACGGTCGCCAAGTACGCCAAGAAGCGTGCCGAGCTCAAAGCTATCATTGCCAACCCGAACTCCACTCCGGAAGCGCGTTGGGAAGCCCAGGTAGCTCTGCAGAAGCAGCCGCGTGACGCCAGCGCGTCGCGCCTGCGTAACCGCTGCCGCATCACTGGCCGTCCGCACGGCGTTTACCGCAAGTTCGGGCTGTCCCGTAACAAGCTGCGTGAAGCTGCCATGCGTGGTGACGTTCCCGGTCTGGTCAAAGCCAGCTGGTGATGTCGGAGGTCGACGCCAGTCGTCGGCCTTTCATGGATGTTTCGAATCAAGCCCCGCAAGGGGCTTGATTCGTTTCTGGGGTCTCTCTAGAATATTCGGCTCGCCCGATTCAGGCCTTCTTGTGCCTGAAGCTCGCAGGTGACTCTAGCCGCAAGGCTATTCTTTTGTATTTAGGAGCAACTAGCCCATGAGTATGCAGGACCCGTTAGCGGACATGCTAACTCGTATCCGTAATGCCCAGATGGCTGAAAAGTCTGTCGTAAGCATGCCGTCCTCCAAGCTGAAGGTGGCGGTAGCCAGCGTTCTGAAGAACGAGGGTTACATCACGGGATACCAGGTCAGCAGCGATGTTAAGCCTCTGCTGTCCATCGAGCTGAAGTACTTCGAAGGCCGTCCGGTCATTGAAGAACTGAAGCGCGTAAGTCGTCCTGGCCTGCGCCAGTACAAGTCCGTCGATCAGCTGCCGAAGGTTCGTGGCGGTCTGGGCGTTTCGATCGTGTCCACCAACAAGGGTGTGATGACTGATCGTGCTGCTCGCGCCGCTGGCGTTGGTGGCGAAGTGCTTTGCACTGTGTTCTAAGGGGGTTGAAGCATGTCTCGCGTTGCTAAGAACCCCGTCAAGCTGCCTGCTGGTGTTGAAATCAAGCTGGCTGGTCAGCAACTTTCCGTTAAGGGCGCCAAGGGCACTCTTGAGCTGAAAGTCCATCCGTCCGTGGAAATCCTGCAGGAAAACGGCGAGCTCCGCTTCGCCGCTCGCAATGGCGACCAGCAGAACAAAGCCATGGCCGGTACCACCCGTGCGCTGGTGAACAACATGGTCGTAGGCGTCAGCCAAGGCTTCGAACGCAAGCTCCAGCTGGTCGGCGTCGGCTACAAGGCTCAGGCCAAAGGCCAAGTGCTGTCCCTGGCTCTCGGCTTCTCCCATCCGGTTGACTACGAGCTTCCGCAAGGCGTAACCGCTGAAACCCCCAGCCAAACCGACATCCTGATCAAGGGTATCGACAAGCAGCTGGTTGGTCAGGTGGCCGCCGAGATCCGCGACTTCCGTCCGCCGGAGCCTTACAAAGGCAAGGGTGTACGTTACGCCGATGAAGTCGTGCGTCGTAAAGAAGCTAAGAAGAAGTAGGGCATAGCAAATGAGCGTAAAGAAAGAAACTCGTCTGCGTCGCGCTCGCAAGGCACGCCTGAAAATGCGCGAGCTGGAAGCCGTACGCCTCTGCGTATATCGCTCTTCCCAGCACATCTACGCCCAGGTCATTTCGGCCGACGGCGCCAAGGTCCTGGCCAGCGCCTCGACTCTGGACAAAGAACTGCGTAGCGGTGCCACCGGCAACGTTGACGCGGCCAAGAAAGTCGGCCAGCTGGTTGCCGAGCGCGCGAAAGCCGCTGGCGTTACCCAGGTAGCGTTCGATCGTTCTGGCTTCAAGTACCACGGTCGCGTCAAGGCGCTGGCCGATGCTGCTCGTGAAGGCGGGCTGGAGTTCTAAGTTATGGCGAACAACGAGCAAAAGCGCGACGAAGGCTACATCGAGAAGCTGGTTCAGGTTAACCGCGTTGCCAAGACCGTAAAAGGTGGCCGTATCTTCACCTTCACCGCGCTGACCGTGGTGGGTGATGGTAAAGGTCGCGTCGGTTTCGGTCGTGGCAAGTCCCGCGAAGTGCCTGCTGCAATCCAGAAGGCCATGGAAGCTGCCCGTCGCAACATGATCCAGGTAGAGCTGGATGGCACCACCCTGCAGTACCCTATCAAGTCCGCTCACGGCGCCTCCAAGGTGTTCATGCAGCCGGCTTCCGAAGGTACCGGGATCATCGCCGGCGGTGCCATGCGCGCTGTCCTGGAAGTGGCGGGTGTCCAGAACGTCCTGGCTAAGTGCTACGGCTCTACCAATCCGGTGAACGTGGTTTATGCCACCTTCAAGGGCCTGAAGAACATGCAGTCCCCTGAAGCTGTTGCAGCCAAGCGTGGCAAGAGCGTCGAGGAGATTCTCTGATCATGGCTACTGTAAAAGTTACGCTGGTCAAGAGCGTGAATGGCCGCCTGGCCAACCACAAAGCCTGCGTCAAAGGCCTTGGCCTGCGTCGTATCGGTCACACCGTAGAAGTTCAGGACACTCCTGAAAACCGCGGCATGATCAACAAGGCTTATTACCTTCTGCGTGTCGAGGGTTAATCCATGAAACTGAACGATCTGCGTTCCGCGCCGGGTGCCCGTCGCGAGAAGCACCGTCCGGGCCGTGGCATCGGTAGCGGTCTGGGCAAGACCGGTGGCCGTGGTCATAAAGGTCAGACCTCTCGCTCCGGTGGCACCATCGCCCCCGGCTTCGAGGGCGGTCAACAGCCCCTGCACCGTCGCCTGCCGAAGTTCGGCTTCGTTTCCCTGAAGGCCATGGATCGCGCTGAAGTGCGCACCTCCGAGCTGGCCAAGGTGGAAGGCGATGTCGTCACTCTGCAAGCGCTGAAGGATGCCAACGTGATCAACCAGAACGTGCAGCGTGTGAAAGTCATGCTGTCCGGTGAAGTTGCTCGCGCGGTCACCCTGAAAGGTATCGCCGCCACCAAGGGTGCGCGTGCGGCCATCGAAGCAGCTGGCGGTAAGTTCGAGGACTAAATGGCTAAGCAAGGTGCTCTCTCCGCGCTCAGCAATGGCGGATTGTCCGAGCTCTGGGCTCGACTGCGTTTCCTGTTCCTGGCGATCATCGTCTATCGGATCGGCGCGCACATCCCAGTGCCCGGTATCAACCCGGACCGGCTGGCCGAACTGTTCCGGCAGAACGAGGGGACCATTCTTAGCCTGTTCAACATGTTTTCTGGCGGTGCGCTGGAGCGCATGAGTATTTTTGCACTGGGGATCATGCCGTACATCTCGGCCTCGATCATCATGCAGCTCATGACCGCTATCAGCCCGCAGCTGGAGCAGTTGAAGAAGGAAGGTGAAGCTGGCCGTCGCAAGATCAGCCAGTACACCCGCTATGGCACCGTAGCTCTAGCGCTGGTTCAGGCCATCGGCATGTCTGTAGGTCTGGCCAGTCAGGGCGTCGCTTTCTCGACTGATTTCGGCTTCCACTTCGTGGCAGTCACCACCTTCGTGGCCGGTGCGCTGTTCATGATGTGGCTGGGCGAGCAGATCACTGAGCGCGGTGTCGGCAACGGTATCTCGATGCTTATCTTTGCAGGCATCGTTGCCGGTCTGCCGAGGGCGATCGGGCAGTCTTTCGAGTCTGCCCGGCAGGGCGATATCAACATCTTCGCCCTGATCGCCATTGGCCTCCTGGCGGTTGCGATCATCGGCTTCGTGGTCTTCATCGAGCGTGGTCAGCGCCGCATCGCGGTGCACTATGCCAAGCGCCAGCAGGGCCGCAAGGTTTTTGCTGCGCAGAATAGCCACCTGCCGCTGAAGGTGAACATGGCGGGCGTGATCCCGGCCATTTTTGCCAGCAGTATCCTGCTGTTCCCAGCGTCGCTGGGGACGTGGTTCAGCCAGTCTCAGAACATGGGCTGGCTGCAGGACCTCTCGCAGGCGATCGCTCCTGGTCAGCCGTTGAATATCTTGCTGTTTAGTGCAGGGATCGTTTTCTTCTGCTTCTTCTACACAGCGCTGATGTTCAACCCGAAAGACGTGGCGGAGAACCTGAAGAAGTCCGGTGCCTTTATCCCGGGTATTCGTCCTGGTGAGCAGTCTGCGCGCTACATCGATGGCGTTCTGACTCGTTTGACCATGTTCGGTGCCCTGTACATGACGGCTGTCTGCCTGCTTCCCCAGTTCCTTGTGGTTGCGGCAAACGTTCCGTTCTACCTTGGCGGGACCTCGTTGCTGATCGTGGTTGTGGTTGTGATGGATTTTATGTCCCAAGTACAGTCGCACCTCGTTTCGCACCAGTATGAATCCCTCATGAAGAAAGCCAACCTGAAGGGCTACGGCGGCGGAATGCTCCGCTGACGCAGTGCCGTAAGGTTCTAGGAGTTACTGATGAAAGTTCGTGCATCGGTGAAGAAGCTGTGCCGTAACTGCAAGATCATCCGTCGCGACGGTATCGTTCGCGTGATCTGCAGCGCGGAGCCGCGTCACAAACAGCGCCAAGGCTGAGTGTGATTCACGCGTCGTGAGCCCGGCAGCTAGTGTGCTGCCGGGTTGATTATTCGTTATTACAGCGCTAATATCGCGCGCCCTATTTCTTGGCTTCCGGGGCACCGATAGCTGTCAACTGGAGTTTTCATTGAATGGCCCGTATTGCAGGCGTCAACATTCCAGATAACAAGCACACTGTTATCTCGCTGACCTACATCTACGGTGTTGGTCGCACCACCGCGCAGAACATCTGTGCGGCTACCGGCGTCAACCCGTCGGTGAAAATCAAGGATCTGACCGACGAGCAGCTCGAGCAGCTGCGTGGCGAAGTGGCCAAGCTCACCACTGAGGGTGACCTGCGCCGCGAGATCAACATGAACATCAAGCGTCTGATGGATCTGGGCTGCTACCGCGGTCTGCGCCATCGTCGTGGTCTGCCTGTTCATGGCCAACGCACCAAGACCAACGCGCGCACCCGCAAGGGCCCGCGTAAGCCGATCCGCAAGTAATTTTGCGTCCGCGAATCGACAGGAATTAAGTCATGGCTAAGCCTGCTGCTCGTCCCCGTAAGAAAGTCAAGAAGACAGTGGTTGATGGGATTGCCCATATCCACGCTTCCTTCAACAACACCATCGTGACCATCACCGATCGTCAGGGCAACGCTTTGTCCTGGGCGACCTCCGGTGGTTCCGGTTTCCGTGGCTCCCGCAAGAGCACCCCGTTCGCTGCCCAGGTGGCTGCGGAGCGTGCCGGCCAAGCCGCTCTGGAATACGGCCTGAAGAACCTCGACGTCAACGTCAAGGGTCCCGGCCCGGGTCGTGAGTCCGCCGTGCGTGCTCTGAACGCCTGCGGCTACAAGATTGCCAGCATCACCGACGTGACGCCGATCCCGCACAACGGGTGCCGTCCGCCGAAGAAGCGTCGCGTGTAATAGGAGACAGTGAGAAATGGCTCGTTACATTGGTCCCAAATGCAAACTGTCCCGTCGTGAAGGCACTGACCTCTTCCTGAAGAGCGGCGCTCGTGCCCTCGAGTCCAAGTGCAACATCGAATCCGCTCCTGGCCAGCACGGTGCCCGTCGTGGCCGTCTGTCCGACTACGGCACCCAGCTTCGCGAGAAGCAGAAGGTCCGTCGTATCTACGGTGTTCTGGAGCGTCAGTTCAGCGGTTACTACAAGGAAGCTGCCCGTCGCAAGGGCGCTACCGGCGAGAATCTGCTGCAACTCCTCGAGTGCCGTCTGGATAACGTCGTCTACCGCATGGGCTTCGGTGCTACCCGTTCCGAATCCCGTCAGCTGGTTTCCCACAAGGCCATCAGCGTGAACGGCCAGACCGTCAACATCCCCTCCTATCAGGTCAAGGCTGGTGACGTAGTCGCTGTTCGCGAGAAGTCCAAGAACCAGCTTCGCATTGCTCAAGCCCTTGAGCTGTGCGCTCAGCGCGGTCGCGTTGAGTGGGTTGAAGTCGACGCCGACAAGAAGTCGGGCGTGTTCAAAAGCGTTCCGGCTCGTACTGATCTGTCCGCCGACATCAACGAAAACCTGATTGTCGAGCTCTACTCCAAGTAAGGGCTAGAAAATAGGTGCATCCATGCAGAGTTCGGTAAATGAGTTTCTGACCCCTCGCCACATTGATGTGCAAGCGGTCAGCACGACCCGCGCCAAGATCACGCTCGAGCCTCTCGAGCGTGGCTTCGGCCATACCCTGGGCAACGCGCTTCGTCGCATCTTGTTGTCCTCCATGCCTGGCTGTGCAGTAGTCGAGGCCGAAATCGATGGCGTACTCCATGAGTACAGCGCCATCGAAGGTGTTCAGGAAGACGTCATTGAAATCCTGCTCAACCTGAAAGGCCTGGCTGTCAAACTGCACGGCCGTGACGAAGTAACGCTGAACCTGGTCAAGAAAGGCCCGGGCGTTGTCACTGCTGCCGATATTCAGCTGGATCATGATGTCGAGATCGTCAACGGTGACCACGTCATCGCCAACCTGGCGGACAACGGCTCGCTGAACATGAAGCTGAAAGTGGCTCGCGGCCGTGGGTACGAGCCCGCTGACGCGCGCCAGAGTGATGAAGACGAGAGCCGCAGCATCGGCCGTCTCCAGCTCGACGCTTCCTTCAGCCCGGTCCGTCGCGTTGCATACGTCGTGGAAAACGCCCGTGTCGAGCAGCGCACCAACCTGGACAAGCTGGTCATCGACCTGGAAACCAACGGCACTCTGGACCCCGAAGAGGCTATCCGTCGCGCCGCTACCATCCTGCAGCAGCAGTTGGCAGCGTTCGTGGACCTCAAAGGTGACAGCGAGCCTGTGGTCGTGGAACAGGAAGACGAGATCGATCCGATCCTCCTGCGCCCCGTCGACGACCTTGAGCTGACCGTGCGTTCGGCCAACTGCCTGAAGGCGGAGAACATCTACTACATCGGCGACCTGATTCAGCGTACCGAAGTAGAGCTGCTCAAGACTCCGAACCTGGGCAAGAAGTCCCTGACCGAGATCAAGGACGTCCTGGCCTCCCGTGGTCTGTCCCTCGGCATGCGCCTCGACAACTGGCCGCCGGCAAGTCTTAAGAAGGACGACAAGGCGACTGCCTGATCGTCGTAATCACCGAACGTTTTAGTTTGGTAAGGAATTGAACCATGCGTCATCGTAAAAGTGGCCGTCACCTCAGCCGCACCAGCGCTCACCGCAAGGCCATGTTCCAGAACATGGCGGTATCGCTGTTCGAGCACGAACTGATCAAAACCACCCTGCCCAAAGCCAAGGAACTGCGCCGCGTTGCCGAGCCGCTGATCACCCTGGCCAAGGAAGACAGCGTTGCCAACCGTCGTCTGGCCTTCGACCGTACCCGTTCGAAAGCCATCGTTGGCAAACTGTTCAACGATCTGGGCAAGCGCTACGCCAACCGCCAGGGTGGCTACCTGCGCATCCTGAAGTGCGGCTTCCGCGCTGGCGACAACGCCCCCATGGCGTATGTCGAACTGGTCGACCGTCCGGTCGCTGGTGAAGTCGAAGCTGCTGCCGAGTAATCGGTCGCTGCGAAGAAACCGGGCCTAGTGCCCGGTTTTTTATGTCCACGAGTCTGTAAGAGTTTTTTTCTATTGCTTTGTTACGGTTAATAAATTGGTTCTCTTGCTGATGGCATTCTAATCTTTCCCCCATCGCCGGCACGGGCCGGTGACGACCTGATAAGGAGCGATCACAGATGAGCCAGAAGCCCACGACCCCCGCCCAGGCCAAGTGCCCCTTTTCCGGCGGCGGTTCGCAGCATTCCGCCGGTGGTGGTACGTCCAACCGCGACTGGTGGCCTAACCAGCTGAACCTGAAGATCCTGCATCAGCATTCCAGCCTGTCCGATCCACTGGACAGCGGCTTCGACTACGCCGAAGCCTTCAAGAGCCTCGACCTGCAGGCCCTCAAGCGTGACCTCCACGCCCTCATGACCGATTCCCAGGACTGGTGGCCCGCCGACTTCGGCCACTACGGTCCGCTGTTCATCCGCATGGCCTGGCACAGCGCCGGCACTTACCGTACGGCCGACGGCCGCGGCGGTGCGGGCACCGGCAACCAGCGTTTCGCCCCACTCAACAGCTGGCCGGACAACGTCAACCTCGACAAGGCCCGCCGTCTGCTGTGGCCGATCAAGCAGAAATACGGCCAGAAGATCTCCTGGGCCGACCTGATGATTCTGACCGGCAACGTCGCCCTGGAGTCCATGGGCTTCAAGACCTTCGGTTTCGCCGGCGGCCGCCGCGATATCTGGGAGCCGGAAGAGGACATCTACTGGGGGTCCGAGCGCGAGTGGCTGGCCACCAGCGAGAAGCCCAACAGCCGCTACAGCGGTGACCGTGACCTGGAGAACCCGCTCGCTGCTGTGCAGATGGGCCTGATCTACGTGAACCCGGAAGGCCCGGACGGCAACCCCGACCCGATTGCCGCAGCCCGCGACATCCGCGAAACCTTCGCCCGCATGGCCATGGACGACGAGGAAACCGTCGCCCTGATCGCCGGCGGCCATACCTTCGGTAAAACCCACGGTGCCGGCGATGCCGCCCATGTGGGAGCTGATCCGGAAACCGCCAGCATCGAAGCCCAGGGCCTCGGTTGGCACAGCAGTTTTGGCAGCGGCAAGGGCTCGGACACCATCACCAGTGGCCTCGAAGTCACCTGGACCCAGGCCCCGGCCCAGTGGAGCCACTACTTCTTCGAGAACCTGTTCAAGTACGACTGGGAACTGACCAAGAGCCCCGCCGGTGCCCACCAGTGGGTGGCCAAGGGTGCCGATGCGGTCATCCCGGATGCGCACGACCCGTCGAAGATGCACCGCCCGACCATGCTCACCACCGACCTGTCGCTGCGCCTTGACCCGGCCTACGAGAAGATCTCCCGTCGCTTCCTGGCGGATCCGCAGGCCTTCGCCGACGCCTTCGCCCGCGCCTGGTTCAAGCTCACCCACCGCGACATGGGCCCGCGTGCCCGCTACCTCGGCCCGGAAGTCCCGGCTGAAGAGCTGATCTGGCAAGACCCGATTCCGGCCGTCGACCACCCGCTGGTGGACGCGCAGGACATCGCCCAGCTCAAGGCACGTATCCAGGCCTCCGGCCTCTCGGTCAGCGAACTGGTGTCCACCGCCTGGGCCTCGGCTTCCACCTACCGCGGTTCCGACATGCGCGGCGGCGCCAACGGTGCCCGCATCCGCCTGGCACCGCAGAAGGACTGGGAAGCCAACCAGCCCGCGCAACTGGCTCGCGTGCTCAGCGTGCTGGAAGGCATCCAGGCCGACTTCAACCGCTCGCAAGCCGGCGGCAAGAAGATCTCCCTGGCCGACCTGATCGTCCTCGCCGGTGGCGTGGGCATCGAGCAGGCGGCCAAGGCCGCCGGGCAGGCCCTGGAAGTGCCCTTCACCCCGGGCCGCATGGACGCCTCCCAGGAGCAGACCGACGTCGAATCCTTCGCCGTGCTGGAACCCCTGGCCGACGGTTTCCGCAACTACCAGAAGGCGCGCTTCACCGTGACCGCTGAGGAGATGCTGGTGGACCGCGCCCAACTGCTGACCCTCACCGCCCCGGAAATGACCGTACTGGTCGGTGGCCTGCGGGTACTGGGTGCCAACGTCGGGCAGACCGCCCACGGCGTACTGACCCAGCGCCCCGGCACGCTCAGCAACGACTTCTTCGCCAACCTGCTGGACATGGGGACGGCGTGGAAGCCCACCAGCGAAGCCGCCGAGCTGTTCGAAGGCCGTGACCGCAGCAGCGGCGCCCTGAAGTGGACGGCCACCCGTGTCGACCTGGTGTTCGGTTCCAACTCGCAGTTGCGCGCCATCGCCGAGGTCTACGCCAGTGCCGACGCCCAGGCGAAGTTCACCCAGGACTTCGTTGCCGCCTGGACCAAGGTGATGAACCTCGACCGCTTCGACCTGGCCTGATCCACCGCTCCACGAAAAAGCCCCGCATCTGCGGGGCTTTTTCGTATCAGGCGCGGTCGCGCTCCAGCAACGGCTTGAGGAAGTGCCCGGTGTGGGACTGCGGCATCGCCGCCACCTCTTCCGGCGTACCGGTGGCGATGATCTGGCCGCCCTTGGAGCCGCCCTCCGGGCCCAGGTCCACCAGCCAGTCGGCGGTCTTGATCACGTCCAGGTTGTGCTCGATCACCACCACCGTGTTGCCGTGGTCCCGCAGCCGGTGCAGCACGTCCAGCAGTTGCTGGATGTCGGCGAAGTGCAGGCCCGTGGTGGGTTCGTCGAGGATGTACAGCGTCTTGCCGGTGTCGCGCTTGGACAGCTCGCGGGATAGCTTCACCCGCTGCGCCTCGCCGCCGGAGAGGGTGGTTGCTGACTGCCCCAGGCGGATGTACGAGAGGCCCACATCCATCAGCGTCTGCAGCTTGCGGGCGATGGCCGGCACGGCATCGAAGAACACGCGCGCCTCCTCGATGGTCATGTCCAGCACCTCGGTGATGCTGCGGCCCTTGTACTTCACCTCCAGGGTCTCGCGGTTATAGCGCTTGCCCTTGCACACGTCGCACGGCACGTAGATGTCCGGCAGGAAGTGCATCTCCACCTTGATCACGCCGTCGCCCTGGCAGGCCTCGCAGCGGCCACCCTTCACGTTGAAGGAGAAGCGGCCCGGGCCGTAGCCCCGCGAGCGGGACTCCGGCACGCCGGCGAACAGCTCGCGGATCGGCGTGAACAGCCCGGTGTAGGTCGCTGGGTTGGAGCGCGGCGTACGGCCGATGGGGCTCTGGTCGATGTCCACCACCTTGTCCAGGTGTTGCAGCCCGTCGAAGCTGTCGTGGGGCGCCGCTTCCAGGGTGGTGGCGCCGTTCAGCGCCGTGGCGGTGATGGGGAACAAGGTGTTGTTGATCAGTGTCGACTTGCCCGAGCCGGATACACCGGTGATGCAGGTCAGCAGACCGACCGGAATCTCCAGGTCGACGTTGCGCAGGTTGTTGCCACGCGCGCCCTTGAGCTTCAGCGACTTCTTCTTGTCGCGGGGCGTGCGGGTGGCCGGCACCTCGATCTTCACCCGGCCCGACAGGTACTTGCCGGTGAGCGAATCCGGGTGGGCCATCACCTCGTCCGGCGTGCCTTCGGCGACGATCCGGCCGCCATGCACGCCGGCACCGGGGCCGATGTCTACCACATAGTCGGCCAGGCGGATGGCGTCCTCGTCGTGCTCGACCACGATCACCGTGTTGCCCAGGTTGCGCAGGTGGGTGAGGGTGGCCAGCAGGCGCTCGTTGTCACGCTGGTGCAGGCCGATGGACGGCTCATCGAGGATGTACATCACCCCCACCAGGCCGGCACCGATCTGGCTGGCCAGGCGGATGCGCTGTGCTTCGCCACCGGAGAGGGTGTCGGCGCTGCGGTCCAGGGTCAGGTAGTCCAGGCCGACGTTCACCAGGAACTGCAGACGCTCGCGGATCTCCTTGAGGATCTTCGCCGCGATCTCGCCTTTGCGGCCCGGCAGTTCCAGCACCCCGAAGTAGTCCGAGGCCTCGCCCACCGGCAGCGAGGTCACTGCCGGCAGCGTCTTCTCGCCGACCCACACATGGCGCGCCTCGCGGCGCAGGCGGGTGCCGCGGCAATCCGGGCAGGGCTGGGTGCTGAGGAACTTCGCCAGCTCCTCGCGCACGGTGTTGGATTCGGTCTCGCGGTAGCGCCGCTCCAGGTTCGGGACGATGCCCTCGAAGGGGTGGGAGCGCTTGACGATGTCGCCGCGGTCGTTGAGGTAGCGGAAGTCCACGTCCTCGCGGCCGCTGCCCTGCAGGATCACCCGCTGGTGCTCCGGCGCCAGCGCGTCGAACGGTTCCTCCAGGCTGAAGCCATAGTGCGCGGCCAGGGAGCCGAGCATCTGGAAGTAGTAGACGTTGCGCCGGTCCCAGCCGCGTATCGCGCCCTCGGCCAGGGTCAGCTCGCCGTTGACCAGGCGCTTGGCATCGAAGAACTGCTTCACCCCCAGGCCGTCACAGGTGGGGCAGGCACCGGCCGGGTTGTTGAAGGAGAACAGCTTGGGTTCCAGCTCGCTGATGGAGTGGCCGCAATGGGGGCAGGCGAAGCGCGCGGAGAAGATGATCTCCTCGCCCGGCTCGTCGTCCATCGGCGCCACCAGCGCAATGCCGTCGGCGAGGTTGATCGCCGTCTCGAAGGATTCCGCCAGGCGCTGCTGCAGGTCGCCGCGCACCTTGAAGCGGTCCACCACCACATCGATGGAGTGCTTCTTCTGCTTGTCCAGCTTGGGCAACTCGTCCAGCTCGTAGAGGCGGCCGTTGACCCGTGCGCGGACGAAGCCCTGGGCGCGCAGCTCGTCGAACACCGCCAGGTGCTCGCCCTTGCGCTCGCGGATCACCGGCGCCAGCAGCATCAGCTTGCGGCCCTCGGGCATGGCCAGCACCTGATCGACCATCTGGCTGACGGTCTGCGCCTCCAGCGGCACATCGTGGTCCGGGCAGCGCGGCGTACCGGCGCGGGCGTAGAGCAGGCGCAGGTAGTCGTAGATCTCGGTGATGGTGCCCACCGTGGAGCGGGGGTTGTGGCTGGTGGACTTCTGTTCGATGGAGATGGCCGGCGACAGCCCCTCGATGGTGTCCACGTCGGGCTTTTCCATCATCGACAGGAACTGGCGGGCATAGGCCGACAGCGATTCCACGTAGCGCCGCTGGCCCTCGGCGTAGAGCGTGTCGAACGCCAGAGACGACTTGCCCGAACCGGACAACCCGGTGATCACGATCAGCTTGTCGCGGGGGAGGGTGAGGTCGACGTTCTTCAGGTTGTGGGTACGTGCCCCACGGATGAGTATCTGGTCCACAGCGGCCTCGCATGGCGAGCGGAAAACGCCCGAGTATACGGGCGCCCCCAGGGGCGCGGCAAAGCGGCACGGCAGTGTCCTGATGGGCCGGGACTGTTAGAATGCGCGGCATTTTTCCGGCGCAGGCAGCAGCCGCGCACCCGGGGACCGGGTGCCAGCGCCCGACGCGGGGCATGACGCATTCCCGCACTTCCTGTCACGAGGCATCTATGCACGATCCCCATTCCGAACGCATGAGCGGTCGCGAGACCCGCGCCGCCGGTGGCCTGGCGCTGGTGTTCGCCTTCCGCATGCTCGGCATGTTCATGGTATTGCCGGTCCTGGCCACCTACGGCCAGGACCTGGCCGGCGCCACCCCGGCGCTGATCGGCCTGGCCATCGGCGCCTACGGCCTGACCCAGGCGGTGCTGCAGATCCCCTTCGGCATCGTCTCCGACCGCATCGGTCGCCTGCCGGTGATCTACATCGGCCTGCTGATCTTCGCCGCCGGTGCTGTGCTGGCGGCCAATGCCGACTCCATCTGGGGCGTCATCGCCGGGCGCATCCTGCAGGGTGCCGGGGCCATCTCCGCCGCGGTCATGGCGCTGCTCTCCGACCTCACCCGCGAGCAGCACCGGACCAAAGCCATGGCCATGATCGGCATGAGCATCGGCGTCTCCTTCGCCGTCGCCATGGTGGTCGGCCCCCTGGTCACCCGCGCCTTCGGCCTGGCCGGGCTGTTCTGGATCACCGCCGCCATGGCCCTGGTCGGCATCCTGATCATCGCCCTGTTCGTCCCCCGGGCCGCCTCGCCGCTGCAGCATCGCGAATCCGGCGTGGCCCGCCAGGCGCTGCTGCCGACCCTCAGGCACCCCGACCTGCTGCGCCTGGACTTCGGCATCCTCGCCCTGCATGCCGTGCTCATGGCCAGCTTCGTCGCCCTGCCGCTGGCGCTGGTGGAAAAGGCCGGCCTGCCCAGGGAGCAGCACTGGTGGGTCTACCTCACCGCCCTGCTGGTGGGGTTCTTCGGCATGGTCCCGTTCATCATCTACGCCGAGAAGAAGCGCCAGATGAAGCGCGTGCTGGTCGGTGCCGTCAGCGTACTGGCCGCCTGCGAACTGTACTTCTGGGCCTTCGGCGACACCCTGAGCGCCCTGGTCATCGGCACCATCGTCTTCTTCACCGCCTTCAACCTGCTGGAAGCCTCGCTGCCCTCGCTGATCAGCAAGGTCGCCCCGGCCGGCGGCAAGGGCACCGCCATGGGCGTCTACTCCACCAGCCAGTTCCTCGGCGCCGCCCTCGGCGGCATCCTCGGCGGCTGGTTGTTCCAGCATGGCGGCCTGTCCGTTGTGTTCATCGGATGTGCGGCGCTCTGTGCGATTTGGGTCGCCATTGCTGTTACTATGCGCGAACCTCCGTACGTGACCAGCCTGCGCCAGCCGCTCGATACAGCGGCCCTCGGCGATGCGACGCTGGTCCCGCGTTTGCTGGCTTTGCCCGGAGTGGCGGATGCCGTGGTGGTGGTCGAAGAAGCCGCCATCTATATCAAAGTGGATACCGAAAAACTGGACCGCACGTCCCTGGAGCGCCTGATCAAGTCGGCGCCCGAACGTGCTGAAGCCTAGGAGAACGTTATGGCCCGTGGGGTTAACAAAGTCATTCTGGTCGGCAACGTCGGCGGCGACCCTGAAGTCCGCTACATGCCCAACGGCAATGCCGTGACCAACATCACCCTGGCCACCAGCGAGAGCTGGAAGGACAAGCAGACCGGCCAGCAGCAGGAGCGCACCGAGTGGCACCGCGTGGTGTTCTTCGGCCGCCTCGCCGAGATCGCCGGCGAGTACCTGCGCAAGGGGTCCCAGGTCTACGTCGAAGGCAGCCTGCGCACCCGCAAGTGGCAGGGGCAGGACGGCCAGGACCGCTACACCACCGAAATCGTCGTGGACATCAACGGCCAGATGCAACTGCTCGGCGGCCGTCCCGGCAACGATGGCGACTCCGCCCCGCGCGCCCCGCGTCCGCAGCGCGAGCCGCAACAGTCTGCCCCGCGCGAGTCCCGCCCGGCTCCGCAACCGGCCGCCCAGCCGGCCCCGGACTACGACAGCTTCGACGACGACATCCCGTTCTGAGTCGAGCCGTCCGGCACAGACAAAGGCGCAGCCACCAGGCTGCGCCTTTTTCGTTTCAGGAGGATGAAAAGCGGCGCCCACCGAGGTGGTTATCCACAGCCGCCCGCCGTCCTTTGGAGTGGCCTGCAGCCCGCGTGGGACGGGACTTTGTGAATGCAAAGTCACATTCAGGCCGGGCTCTGGACGCTGGCAAACCGCCTCTATAGGCTTGCCCAGCACTCCATCGACCGCCCTCCCGGAACCCACCATGAAACTCAACGGACTGACCGCCGTTCTGCTTCTGGCTGGCCTGCCCCTGTGCAGCATCGCCAGCCCCTACCAGACCCTCGCCCGTGACGCGGAAAGCAGTGCCCGCTGGGGCCTGCTCGGCAGTGCCGCCGAGCAGTACCGCGCCATCCTCGCCGACCCGAGCCAGAGTGCCAGCCACCCCCGTGCGCGCCTGGCCCTGGCCAAGGTCTATGCCGATGCCCTCGACTACCCCGCCGCCAAGGCCGAACTGGCGCAGCTCAAGCAGGACGCCCCCGACTCCGCGGAGGCCAAGGAAGGCGCCAAGCTGGCCAAGCGCATTACCAAGAAGCTCAAGACCCACACCTTCGGTGGCCGCATCGCCGTGGCCCGAGTGCATGACACCGACACCGCCAACGCCAGCGCCGGCATGACCCAGGACCCCTCGTTCGATGACGAAGACGACGAAGACGACGAGGGCGACGAGGGCATGGACGACATGGCCTTCGAGGACGACGACAGCCTCGACGACCTGCTCGACGACATCGACCTGGACGAGGACGACCTGGCCGACGACGGCGAAGACGAAGACGACGACACCGCGCCCACCCCGGTCGCCAAGCCCAAGTCCACCGTCCACGACAACCGCTGGCAGGCTGCTGGCAGCCTGCGCTACGGCTACGGCTTCGACGACCGTGGCAGCCGCTGGACCCTCGGCGCCAACATCGCCCAGGCCCGCCAGGACGACCGAGACGAACTCAACCGGCAGACCTGGGCGGTCTCCACCGGTCCCACCTTCGTCATCCCGGCCTGGCGCCTGAAGGTCAACGCCGCCGTCACCTACCTGCAGCTCTACAAGGACCACCAGTACGACCTCTCCAGCACCATCTGGACCCTCGGCGCCAGCCACAAACTGAACCGCGTGCTGGAGCTGTACAGCCGCTACAACTACGAGAACCGGGGCCTGGAGAACGACAGCCCGCTGGACATCGAAGTCGACACCTTCAAGCTCGGCACCCGCTTCAAGCCCACCGGCAAGGACAGCTTCGACCTCAGCTACTCGCCCAAGGTGGAAGACAGCGACACGCGCAACAAGGACAAGGAGCAGGAAAGCTGGAAGATCAGCTACGCCCGCAAACTGCCCTGGGACAGTTTCGCCAGCGTCGCCTACAGTCGCCGCCACACCGACTTCAAGCACGACCCCACCGGCAAGGAAGAGGACGAGACCAAGCACGTCGTCACCCTCGGACACAAGCTCACCAAGGACCTGGTGATGACCGTCAGCTACGAGCACAAGGACAAGGATTCCAACCTGCCCGGCCGCGATAAGAACAACGAAAGCACGGCCCTTGGCCTGAGCTACACGTTCTGACCCGCAGCCAAGAGCTGCCTGGGTTTTGGGAAGCATCCTCTACCGGGCGCGGGCCGAGCGATGCTCGCGCCGCCCAGGCGCGGACGAAAAAAAGGGCGGCCCTGCTCGCAGGGCCGCCCTAAATCACGGAGTTGCTTACATCGCGTGGCCGCGATGACTTGCGGCCACGGGTGTTGGATTACTTCTCCAGGATTGCAGTCACACCCTGACCGCCCGCCGCACAGATGGAAATCAGCCCACGCCCCTGGCCTGCCGCGTCCAGCAGCTTGGCCAGGTTGGCGACGATGCGACCACCGGTCGCCGCGAAGGGATGGCCGGCGGCCAGGGAGCTGCCCTTGACGTTCATCTTGCTGCGGTCGATGACGCCCAGCGGCTGTTCCAGGCCAAGGCGGGTCTTGCAGTACTCAGCGTCTTCCCACGCCTTGAGGGTGCACAGCACCTGAGCGGCGAAGGCCTCGTGGATCTCGTAGTAGTCGAAGTCCTGCAGGGTCAGCCCGTTGCGCGCCAGCAGGCGCGGCACGGCGTAGACCGGCGCCATCAGCAGCCCTTCCTTGCCACCGATGAAATCCACCGCCGCCGCTTCGCCGTCCTTGAAGTAGGCGAGGATCGGCAGGCCACGCGCCTTGGCCCACTCCTCGCTGGCCAGCAGCACCACCGAGGCGCCGTCGGTCAGCGGGGTGGAGTTGGCCGCAGTAAGGGTGCCGCGCGGGCCGCGTTCGAACACCGTCTTCAGGGT
This sequence comes from Pseudomonas sp. ENNP23, assembly GCF_001728945.1. Classification (NCBI taxonomy): domain Bacteria; kingdom Pseudomonadati; phylum Pseudomonadota; class Gammaproteobacteria; order Pseudomonadales; family Pseudomonadaceae; genus Pseudomonas; species Pseudomonas sp. ENNP23. The sequence goes on along the minus strand of NZ_LYSP01000035.1, from coordinate 48,560 downwards.
GCCGAGCTTCTCCAGGTTGATGTCCGCCCGCAGGTTCTGGTCGCGGGTCAGGCCGAGGAACGGGGTCATCAGGTCGTTGTGCCAGCCCTCGGCATAGGCCGCCGCCAGTTTCTGGTGGCTGGCCACGGCGAGCTTGTCCTGCTCGTCGCGGGGGATGGCCCAGGTCTGCGCCATCAGCTCGCAGGACTCGCCCATGGACAGCCCCGTGCGCGGCTCGCCGTTACGCGGGATGTGCGGCGCCAGGTGGCGCGGGCGCACCTTGAGCAGGGTCTTGATCTTGTCGGCGGTGGTCTTGCCGCGATTGGCTTCCAGGAGAATCTTGCGCAACTCCTCGTGCACCCCGATGGGGGCGTCGGAGGTGGTGTCCACGCCACCGGCGATGCCGCTCTCGATCTGCCCCAGGGCGATCTTGTTGGCCACCAGGATGGCTGCCTCCAGGCCGGTGCCGCAGGCCTGTTGGAGGTCGTAGGCGCTGGTTTCCGGCGCCAGGCGCGAGCCGAGCACGCATTCGCGCGCCAGGTTGAAGTCCCGGGAGTGCTTGAGCACCGCCCCGGCGACGAATTCGCCGATGCGCTCGCCGTGCAGGTTGTAGCGCTCCACCAGGCCTTCCAGCGCGCTGGTCAGCATCTGCTGGTTGCTGGCGGTGGCGTACACCGTGTTGGAACGGGCGAACGGAATGCGGTTGCCGCCGACGATGGCGACCCGGCGCAGCTGGGTCATGGGTGACTCCTTGCCTGGGAAATGGATGCGGGGTGCAGCAGGTGGGCACAAGACTAGCCGCCAGGCCATCCCTCGCATTGGCCGCCTTGCCGGCGCGGCGGGCAACGCGGTCAATTGCGGGCCGGCGCTGTCTGCGTAGAGTGGCCCCACTTCTTATGCGTGCAGGAGCCTGCCCCCATGTCCGACCGTTATCTCGCCTTCGCCAACTCCTCCGCCGGCCGACGCCTGGTCGGCGCCCTCGGCCTGCCCGCGCCGCTGCGCCTGGAGCGCTGGACCGCAGGGCGCGTGCGGCCGGTGGACGGTGCCCTGCTGCTGGGCGGCGAGGGGGCCCTGGCCGACGCCGCCAGCGCCGTGCTGAACAAGCTCACCGACCAGTCCTACGCCGCCGAAGAAGGCCGCTTCGGCCTGCCACGCTGGACCGCCGAGCACGGGCCAAAGCTCAAGGCCCTGGTGTTCGACGCCAGCGGGCTGACCCGCTTCGAGCAACTGATCGAGCTGCGCAACTTCTTCCAGCCCACCTTCAAGGGCCTGGGCAAATGCCCGCGCGTGGTGGTGCTGGGGCGCCCGCCGGAAAGCCTCAAGGACCCGATCGCCGCCAGCGTGCAGCGCTCCCTGGAGGGTTTCACCCGCTCCCTGGGCAAGGAGATCCGTCGGGGCGGCAGCGTGCAGCTGGTGTACGTCGGCAAGGGCGCCGAGGACCAGCTCGAAGGCGCGCTGCGCTTCTTCCTCTCGCCCAAGAGCGCCTATGTCTCGGCCCAGGTGCTGCGGCTTGCCGCCAGCAGTGCCCAGGTCAAGGACTGGAGCCGCCCCCTCGGCGGCCAGCGCGCGCTGGTCACCGGGGCCTCGCGGGGCATCGGCGCGGCCATCGCCGAGACCCTCGCCCGGGACGGCGCGGAGGTGGTGCTGCTGGACGTGCCCCAGGCCAAGGACGCCCTCGAAGCCCTGGCCGCTCGCCTCGGCGGCCGCGCGGTGGCCCTGGACATCTGCGCCGAGGACGCCCCCGCGCGCCTGGTGGAGGCGCTGCCCGACGGGCTGGACATCGTCGTGCACAACGCCGGCATCACCCGTGACAAGACCCTGGCGAAGATGAGCGAAGCCTTCTGGGACTCGGTGATCAACGTCAACCTCAAGGCCCCCCAGGTGCTGACCCAGGCCCTGCTGGACGCCGGCAAGCTGCACGACAACGGCCGCGTGGTGCTGATCGCCTCCATCAGCGGCATCGCCGGCAACCTCGGGCAGAGCAACTACGCGGTGAGCAAGGCCGGGGTCATCGGCCTGGCCCAGGCCTGGGCCCCGGCGCTGGCCAAGCGCGGCATCACCATCAACGCCGTGGCACCCGGCTTCATCGAAACCCAGATGACCGCCGCCATCCCGCTGACCATCCGCGAAGCCGGCCGGCGCATGAACTCCATGAGCCAGGGCGGCCTGCCCCAGGACGTCGCCGAAGCCGTGGCCTGGTTCGCCCAGCCCAGCTCCGGTGGCCTCACCGGCCAGGTGATGCGGGTCTGCGGGCAGAGCCTGCTGGGGGCCTGACCCGCCGGCGGCCGCTTCAGGCCGCCTGTGCCGCCAGCGCCGCGCCCCGCTGGGCGTAGCGCTCGGCCATCACCGAACAGACGATCAGCTGCATCTGGTGGTACAGCATGATCGGCAGCAGGATCAGCCCCAGCGCGGGGTTGGCGCCGAAGATGATCCCCGCCATCGGCGCACCGGCGGCGAGGGATTTCTTGGTGGCGCAGAACACCGCTGCAATCTCGTCCTCATGGCTGAAATCCATCGCCCGCGCCGTGCGGGTGGTGGACCAGAGCATCAGCGCCAGCACCAGCGCACTGCCGACGAAGGCGATGGCCAGGGTCTCCGGCCCCTGCTGTTGCCAGATGCCGGCGGCCACCGAATCGCTGAACGAGGCGAACACCAGCAGCAGGATCACCAGCTTGTCGAACACCGAGGTGTAGCGCTTGTAGCGGGCGAAGAAACGCCCCCACAGCGGGCGCAGCCCCTGGCCCAGTACCAGCGGCAGGAGCAGCAGCAGGCTCAGGTCCAGCAGCGTCCTGCCCAGGTCCATGCCGCCGTTGGCATCGGCCACCAGGCTCACCAGCCAGGGCGTGATGAACACCCCCAGCAGGCTCGACAGGCTGGCGTTGAGGATCGCCGCCGGCACGTTGCCGCCGGCGCTGCCGGTCAGCGCCACCGACGAGGAAATGGTCGAGGGCAGCGCACACAGGTAGAAGAAGCCCAGCATCAGCGCCGTCGGCAGGTGGGTGCCCAGCAGGCGGTCCGCCGCCAGCCACAGCAGCGGGAAGGCGGCGAAGGTGAACAACTGCACCATCAGGTGCAGGCGCCAGTTGCCCAGCCCCTTGCGGATTTGCTCGGTGGAGAGGTTGATGCCGTGCAGGAAGAACACCAGGAACACCCCGGCATTGATCAGGTTCTCCGCGTGCAGCACGCCGCCGTGACGGCCCAGGTTGGGGAACAGCCAGGCCAGCGCCACGGCCAGCAGCATGCCGCCGAGGAACCAGTCGGTGACCAGGCGCTTGAGGGGGTTGAGAGCGGACATCGGCGCCTCCGGGGCAGCGGGGGGATTGAGGCGGCAGGGTAGCGGGCGCAGAATCCGACCGTCTAACGACAAAGGATCAATCCATGTCGATAAACGGACAGCAGCGCGGCCCCGCCCGTCTGATCCCCACCCTCGATGCCCTGCCGCGCCCGCTCTACGCCCGCGCCGAGAGCCTGCGCGCCGGCTCCTGGACGCCGCGCCACCGCCACGACTGGGTGCAGTTCTCCTACGCCATCAGCGGCGTGCTCGGCGTGCACACCGCCGACGGCAGCTTCTTCGCCCCGCCGCACTGGGCCGTGTGGGTGCCGGCCGGGCTGGAGCATGAGGTGGTCAGCTCCATGCACGCCGAGATGCGCAGCCTCTACGTGCGCCGCGATGCCTGTGCCTGGGCGCCGGAGCAATGCCGCGTGCTGGAGGTGACCCCGCTGGCCCGCGAGCTGATCAAGGCCTTCTGCCTGCTGCCGGTGGAGTACCCCGAGGGCGACAGCGCCGAGGCGCGCCTGGTAGCGGTGTTGCTGGACCAGTTGCGGGCCCTGCCCGAGGCCGGCTTCTCCCTGCCCATGCCGGCCGCCGGCCGCCTGCGGGTGCTCTGCGACGAACTGGCCGCGCAGCCCGACCTGGCCCACGGCCTGGGCGAGTGGGCAGCCCGGCTCAACACCTCGGAGAAGACCCTCAGCCGCGCCTTCCTGCGGGAGACCGGCCTGAGCTTCCGCCAGTGGCGCCAGCGCCTGCGCCTGCTCGCCGCGCTGCAACCGCTGGAAGGCGGCGCCAGCGTCACCGAAGTGGCCCTGGCCAGCGGTTACGAATCCCCCTCGGCGTTCATCGCCGCCTTTCGCGGGCTGTTCGGCGTCACCCCCGGCGAACTGTTTCGCTGAGCCGCCCGGTCCCCGTCGGCTGGCTAAGCTGAAGCGATCAAGACCGCCATATCAGGGACCGAACATGCTGCAACTGCTCGGCCGGCTGGTGCTGCTCCTGCTGCTGGCGAGCAGCATCTGCCAGGCCGCCGAACCGTTGGAATTCTCCACCGCCGAAGCCCGCTGGCTGCTGGAGCACGGGCGCATCCGCGTGGGCCTGGAGCGCAAGGGCTGGCCACCGTTCGACCTGATGGGCGAGGACGGCAGCTACCAGGGCATCAGCGCCGACTTCCTGCGCCTGCTCGGCGAGCGCCTCGGGCTCGGCGTGGAACCGGTCTACTTCGACGACTGGCCCCAGGCCCGCGAGGCCCTGCGCCGGGGCGAGGTGGACGTGTTGCCCTCGGCTGGCAAGACCCCGGAGCGGGAGCACTGGATGGCCTTCAGCGCCCCCTACCTGACCACCACCAGCCTCATCTATTCCCGCCGCGAAACGCCCTACCGCAGCCTTGACGAACTGGCCGGACGCCGCGTGGCCGTGGAGCGCGACTACGCCATGCAAGACCGCCTGCGCCAGCGTGGCCGTGACCTGCAACTGGTGGAAACGAGCGACACCGAGGCCGCCTTGCGGGCGCTCTCGTCCGGGCGGGCCGATGCCTACATCGGCAACATGATGGCGGCCGGCTACCTGATTCACCGGCTCAACCTCAGCAACCTGGAGGTCAGTGGCGACCCCGGCCTGGCCGGCAGCGCCCTGCACTTCGCCGTGCACGGTGAGCAGGCGATGCTCGCCGAACTGCTCGACCACGCCCTGGCCAGCGTCACCCACGGCGAGCGCGAGGCCATCCTGGCGCGCTGGCTGCCCCCCCTCTACAGCCTCGACTGGCGCGAGCTGCTGGCCCTGGGCTGGCCCTACGGGATCGCCGTGCTGGTGCTGGTGGTCTTCGTACTGGTGTGGAACCGCCGCCTGGCGGTGCAGGTTGTGGAACGCCAGCGCGCCGAAGCCGAGGCCCAGCGCCAGCGCAGCACCCTGCAGGCGCTGGTGGACGCCATCCCCGACCCGATCTGGTTCAAGGACACCGGCGGCCGCTACCTCGGTGCCAACCAGGCCTTCGCCGAACTGATCGGCCAGGACCTCGACGGCCTGGTGGGGCGCACCGATGCCGAGCTGCTGCCCACCGAGCGCGCCCGCCTGCGGCTGATCCAGGACCAGGCCGCGCTGGCCATGAGCCGTCCCATGGAAAGCGAAGACTGGGTGCTCCAGCGCGACGGCCGCAAGCTGCTCTACGCCACCGTGCGCGCCACCTTCGACGATGAAGACGGACACCTGCTGGGGCTGGTGGGCGTCAGCCGCGACGTCACCGCGCGCAAGCAGAGCGAAGAGGCGCTGGAGCGCGCCAAGGAACTGGCCGAAGAGGCCGCGCGGGTGAAGTCGGACTTTCTCGCCAACATGAGCCACGAGATCCGCACGCCGATGAACGCCATCGTCGGCATGACCCACCTGGCCCTGCGCGCCGGTCCCGAACCTCGCCAGCGCGACTACCTGGAGAAGATCCGCCAGGCCAGCCAGCACCTGATGGGGCTGATCAACGACATCCTCGACTTCTCCCGCATCGAGGCCGGCAAGCTGGAGGTGGAGCAGATCGACTTCGACCTCATCCTGGTGCTGGAGAACCTCGCTGCCCTGGTGGGTGAGCGGGCTGCCGACAAGGGGCTGGAACTCATCTTCCGCATCGACCCGCAAGTGCCCCGCCACCTGGTGGGCGACCCGCTGCGCATCGGCCAGATCCTGATCAACTTCGCCAACAACGCGGTCAAGTTCACCGAGCGCGGCGAAGTGGAGGTGGCTGTGCGCGGAGAGGCGCGCGACGGCGGCTGGTTGCTGCAGCTCTCGGTGCGCGACACCGGCATCGGCCTGGACGCTGCCCAGCAGGCGCGGCTGTTCGAATCCTTCCAGCAGGCCGACACCTCCACCACCCGCCGCTACGGCGGCTCCGGCCTCGGCCTGGCCATCTGCCGGCGCCTGGCCGAGGCCATGGGGGGCGACGTGGGGGTCGACAGCCAGCCCGGCGAAGGCAGCCTGTTCTGGTGCCGCCTGCTGCTGCCCATCGCCCCCGAACAGCCCCAGCCGGACCTGCTGCGCCCCGACCTGCTTGGCCTGCGTGCCCTGGTGGTGGATGACAACCCCAGCGCCCGACGTGCCGCCAGCGACCTGCTGGCCAGCCTGGCGCTGCGGGCCGAGCACTGTGGCGACGGCGAAACCGCCCTGGCCCGCCTGCAGGAGGCCGACACCCAGGGCAACCCGTTCAGCCTGGTGATACTCGACCGCCATATGCCCGGGCTCGACGGCCTGGAAACTGCCCGACGCCTGGTAGCCCTGCCCCTGAGCAAGACACCGTGGGTGCTGCTCGCCAGTACGACAGGGGAGAGTGAGCCCAGTGGCGACGGCATCGACCAGCACCTGGAGAAGCCCCTCACCCTGCCGCGTGTGCTGCACGCCATCCACGCCTGTCAACTGCATCGCCGGGTAGACGTGCCGCGCAGCGACGCGCCCCTCATGCCGCAGTTCGACGGCCAGCGCGTGCTGCTGGTGGAAGACCACCCGCTGAACCGCGAGGTGGCCGGCGAGCTGCTGGAGATGGCCAACCTCCAGGTGGACCTGGCGGAGAACGGCCTCGACGCCCTCGACCGCCTGTGCTGGCAGCCCGACGGCCACTACGCGCTGGTGCTGATGGACATGCAGATGCCGGTGCTCGACGGCCTGGAAGCTACCCGCCGGCTGCGCCAGGAAGGGCGCTTCGCCCGCCTGCCGATCATCGCCATGACCGCCAACGCCCTGGTCGATGACCGCGAGCGCTGCCTGGCGGCCGGCATGAACGACCACATCGCCAAGCCCATCGAGCCCCGCGAACTGTGGGGCACCCTGTCGCGCTGGCTCGGCCCCCGCCCGGCAGCCGCGCCCCCCGTGGCGCCACCGCTGCCGGCCTGGCACCTGCCGGGCGTCGACATCGCCGACGGGATACGGCGTGCCCTGGGCCGCGAGGACGCCTACCGCCGACTCCTGGCGCGCTTCGCCGAGGGTCAGCGCGACTGCGGCCGGCACCTGCGCGAAGCCCTGGCCAGCGGCCAGCGCAACCTGGCCGAACGCCAGGCCCACGACCTGCGCGGCCTGGCCGGCAACCTCGGTGCCCATGGGCTCAAGGCCCAGGCGGCCACCCTCGAAAAGGCCCTGGCTGAGGCGGCGGAGCCGGCCCGCATCGAGCACCTGCTGGCCGAGCTGGAACCGCCATTGCAGGCGCTGGTCGGAGCCATCGAGGCCCTGCTGCGCGAGGCAGGCGAGCCGCCCCCGGCCCCCGCTTGGGACGCCGCCGCGCTGGCGCGCACCTGCCGCCGGTTGGCCCGCCTGCTGGAGGAAGACGACCCACGGGCAGCGCGGCTGCTCGACGAGCAGGCCGGAATGCTGCGCAGCGCCTTTAATGAAGGCTACGGGGCCCTGGAATCGGCCGTGCGGGCCTATGACTTCGAGACAGCGCACCAAGCGCTGCGCGCGCTGGCCGACCAGCGCGAAATCACGTTATGACGAGGTGCCGTGATGACCGGGATGCTGGACAGACCCGAGCGTGAAGTGGTGCTGGTGGTGGACGACACGCCCGACAACCTGGCGCTCATGAGCGAGCTGCTGATGGACCGCTACCGGGTCAAGGTCGCCGGCAGTGGCGAGAAGGCCCTGCGCATCGCCGGCGGCCGGCAGCCGCCGGACCTGATCCTGCTGGACGTGATGATGCCGCAGATGGACGGCTACGAAGTCTGCGCCCGGCTCAAGGCCGACCCGGCCACCCGCGACATCCCGGTGGTGTTCCTCACCGCCCGGGGTGAAGCGGCGGACGAGCAGCACGGTTTCGACCTTGGCGCGGTGGACTACATCACCAAGCCCATCAGTCCGCCCATCGTCCTCGCGCGCATCCAGGCCCAACTGCAGCTCAAGGCCAACGCCGACTTCCTGCGGGACAAGAGCGAATACCTGGAACTGGAGGTGCGTCGCCGCACCCGCGAGATCAGCCACCTGCACGAAGCCACCATCGAGGCCCTGGCGAACCTGGCCGACCTGCGCGACAACCCCGCCGGCAACCACCTGGTGCGCATCGAGCTGTACATGCGCCTGCTCGGCGGCGCCCTGGCCCGGCAGCAACCGGCCCTGGCCGACGAACTGACCCCGGACAAGGTGGCGCTGATGGCCAAGTCGGCGCAGTTGCACGACATCGGAAAGGTGGCCCTGCCGGACCGCGTCCTGCTCAACCCCGGCGCGCTGGAGGGCGACGACCTGCGGCTGATGCAGAGCCACACCCGCCTGGGCCGCGAAGCCCTGGAGCGCGCCGACCGGCGCCTGGCGGGCGGCGAGGGCGAGGGTTTCCTGAGCTACGCCCGGCAGATCATCCAGTCCCACCACGAGCGCTGGGACGGCGACGGCTACCCCGACGGTCTGCGGGGCGAGCAGATCCCCTTGGCGGCGCGGCTGATGGCGGTGGCCGACCACTATGACGAACTCACCGCACCGCACCCGTACCGTCCCAGGGTGGGCGGCGACGAGGCGGTACGGCGGATCAGCGCTGCCAGCGGCAGCCACTTCGACCCGCTGGTGGTCATGGCCTTCCTCGAAGTGGCCGACGGCTTCGCCCGCATCGCCGAACGCCACGGCGACGATCAGGCCGCCCTGGAAGGCGAGCTACAGCGCCTGGAAAACTCCCTGGCCGAGACCATCGAGCTGACCCTGCCCGATGTGCAGACGCCGCCGGTGGACGCCTGAGTTCGCCGGCCGCCGGTGTCGGTCACGGAGAGGGGGAGGGGGCGGCGGCCGGCATAGAGCTCGATCTCGCCGTCCCGGGTCTGGTATTCGCCGGGAATCATGGGTCAGGCGTTGAAGAGCGTCTTGTAGTAGATGGCGTTGGCCCGGTAGGTGCCATCCGGGCCGCAGGCGTAGTCGGGCAGGCCGCCGATGCAGGTGTAGCCGAGGCGCTGGTAGAGGGCCTCGGCATCGCTGCCGGCTTCGGTGTCCAGGTACAGCAGGCCGCGCCGGGCGGCCAGGGCCTCGGCCTCCAGGCGCTGCATCAGCGCCTGGGCAATGCCCTGGCGGCGTGCGGTGCTGAGCACCAGCAACTTCTGCACCTCGGCGCGGTTCAGCCCATTGGGCTTCTGGCACAGGCCGAGCTGCACGCTACCGAGTACCTGGCCCTGGCGCTGTGCGATCCACAGCCACTGCGCGCCTGCGTCCAGGGCCTGCTGCACCTGGTCGAAGTAGGTCCCCGCCGCGTCGGCATCCAGGTCGGCGAGGAACCCCACCGAGGCGCCGTGGCCGACACTGTCCAGCAGCAAGGCCACCAGCGCCGGGCGCTGCCGGGCCAGGCCGGCGGCGTCGAGCCGGTCGATCTGCAGGGCCGGCGTCACGGGGTTTCGCCCAACTGGCGCTGCATGAAGGTCAGGTCCAGCCAGCGGCCGAACTTGCGCCCCACCTGCGGCATCTGCCCGGTGACGACGAAGCCGAGGCGCTGGTGCAGGTGGATGGAAGCGCTGTTCTGCGTCTCGATGGCCGCCACCATCACATGCAGCCCGGCCTCCTGGGCGCGGTGCACCAGGGTTTCCAGCAGGTGCCGGCCAATGCCCTGGCCGCGCAGGCCGTCGCGCACGTAGACCGAGTGCTCCACGGTGTGGCGGAAGCCTTCGATGCTGCGCCAGGTGCCGTAGGTGGCGTAGCCGAGCACCTCGCCAGCGGGGGATACCGCCGCCAGCACCGGGAAGCCGGCGGCACGGCGCTCGGCCAGCCAGGCCTGGCGGTTGGCCAGGTCCACCTGGGTTTCGTTCCAGATCGCTGTGGTGTGGGCCACGGCGTCGTTGTAGATGGCGAGGATGCCGGGCAAGTCGGCGTCCCGCGCGTCATGGATGACGTAGGGCATGGCGACCTCAGGCGATGGGCTGGTGGACGCTCACCAGCTTGGTGCCGTAGCGCATCAGTTGGGCCAGGGCCTGGCCGTCGCGGGCACCCTCCAGCCGGACGGCGGTGAAGATCAGCAGCTTGTCTTTCTCGCGGGGCGACAGGTCCATCTCAAGTACTCCAGGTTCGCGGGGGCTTGGCCTCGCGGCCGAGCAGGGCAGGGCGCAGCAGGCGCCAGAGTTCGATGAGCCAGGCACGGGCCTGCAGGGCCTCGGGGCCCAGGCAGCAGGCCGGGACCAGGCCGGGCCATTGGGTGAGGACGCCACGCCCGTCACAGTGGATGTCGAGAGCGGCCTGGTAGTGGCCGTCGCCGAAGCGCTCGCCGGCAGCGGGGCGGCCGAGGGCCACGATGTCCCAGTAAAGCAGACGGACATCGCCGTGCAGGTCGATGCCGCCGGGCGGGTGGACGATGACGGGCTGGCACACCTCCGGGCCTTCTGCATGCAGGTGTTTTTGCACCCTCAGGGGGCCGAGGTGGCGGTCCGGCACCGGAATGGTGCATTCCCCCCGGCGGGCATGGGCCAGTTCCAGTTCGGCGGGCCAGCTCGGCGTGAACGGGGTGGCAGGCAGCTTCATGGGGCGGTGGCGTTTCCCGGAATAGTTGACCGAGTGGGCAAGCAAGAGGCGTGCCCTGAACCGATTCGGTGCAGATTTGACGCTCAAAGAGTCCGGTTGATCTGCGAGTTCTGTGGAGGTTTCTGGTTTCGCCCCGCCGGGGGAGTTTCTTTTTTCAGTCGCGGTGTGTGTCAACGTACCTGTCGCCTTGCTACAGCTCTGGCAGCCCACTGCGCTCGGTCTTCTGAAGGGGCCGTTTCCCCGCCCCACCTTGTGTGCCAGGCACGATCACCGTGTGCGCTTCGGGGGCTCAAGTGACAAGTCACCCATTGCTTTTCAGATGGCCACCAACCCTCTCACCCCTTCGGCCTCCATGTGTTCCCCGCGCCCCTGCTGGATGACTTCGCCCCGGCTCATCACCAGGTACTGGTCGGCCAGTTCGGCGGCGAAGTCGTAGAACTGCTCCACCAGCAGGATGGCCATGTCGCCGCGTTCGGCCAGCGTGCGGATCACCGCGCCGATCTCCTTGATCACCGAGGGCTGGATGCCCTCGGTGGGCTCGTCGAGGATCAGGAGACGCGGCCGGCTGGCCAGGGCGCGGCCGATGGCCAGTTGCTGCTGCTGGCCGCCGGAGAGGTCGCCGCCGCGGCGGTGCTTCATCTCGCGCAGCACCGGGAACAGCGCGTAGATGGATTCGGGCACGGCCCTGGCGTCACGGGCGCTGAAGCGGGACAGGCCCATCAGCAGGTTTTCCTCCACGGTCAGGCGGCCGAAGATCTCGCGGCCCTGGGGCACGTAGGCGATGCCGGCGTGCACGCGCTGGTGCGGCTTGAGCCCGGTGATGGCGCGGCCCTCCCAGTTCACCGTGCCTTCCCTGGCCGGGATCAGGCCCATGAGGCATTTCAGCAGGGTGGTCTTGCCCACGCCGTTGCGCCCGAGCAGGCAGGTGACTTCGCCGATCCGGGCTTCGAAGGAGAGGCCGCGGAGGATGTGGCTGCCGCCGTAGTACTGGTGGAGCTGGTCGACTTTGAGCATGTCGATGTCCTTGTCTTTGCGTGGGGAGGATCGCGCTTCATCGATCCACCGTGCCTTGCCGGGGGGATGGGAAAAGCGTCATCCCCCCTGGGTTCGTTCCTCAGCGGCCGAGGTACACCTCGATCACCTGTTCGTTGGCCTGGACCTGGGCGAGGGAGCCTTCGGCCAGGACGTGGCCCTGGTGGAGCACGGTGACGTGGTCGGCGATGCTGCCGACGAAGCCCATGTCGTGTTCCACCACCATCAGCGAGTGCTTGCGCGCGAGGCCCTTGAACAGCTCGGCGGTGAATTCGGTCTCGGCGTCGGTCATGCCCGCCACCGGCTCGTCGAGCAGCAGCAGTTGCGGGTCCTGCATCAGCAGCATGCCGATCTCCAGGAACTGCTTCTGGCCGTGGGAGAGCAGGCCGGCAGGGCGCTGGCGCGCGCTGTCCAGGCGGATGGTGGCGAGCACCTCGTCGATGCGGTCCTGCTGCTCGCCAGTGAGGCGGGCGCGCAGGCTGGCCCACACCGACTTGTCGGTCTTCTGCGCCAGCTCCAGGTTCTCGAACACGCTGAGCGCCTCGAACACCGTGGGCTTCTGGAACTTGCGGCCGATGCCGGCCTGGGCGATCTCGACTTCGCTCATGCGGGTGAGGTCGAGGGTTTCGCCGAACCAGGCCTGGCCGGTGTCAGGGCGGGTCTTGCCGGTGATGACGTCCATCAGCGTGGTCTTGCCCGCGCCGTTGGGGCCGATGATGCAGCGCAGCTCGCCGACGCCGATGTACAGGTTGAGGTCGTTGAGCGCCTTGAAGCCGTCGAAGCTGACGCTGATGTCTTCCAGCGTGAGGATGGTGCCGTGGCGGGTGTTCAGCCCCTGCCCGGCAGCCTGGCCGAGGCCCAGGGCATCGCGACTGCTGCCGGCGTCGCGGTTGGGGTCGTAGGCGGGTTCGAGCATGAAGTTCGGGGTGGCACGCATCACTTGCCCTCCTTCTTCAGCAGGCCGATCACGCCCTTGGGCAGGTACAGGGTGACGAGGATGAACAGCGCGCCGAGGAAGAACAGCCAGTACTCAGGGAAGGCCACGGTGAACCAGCTCTTCATGCCGTTGACCAGCCCGGCGCCCAGCAGCGGGCCGATGAGCGAGCCGCGCCCGCCGAGGGCGACCCAGACGGCGGCCTCGATGGAGTTGGTGGGGGACATTTCGCTGGGGTTGATGATGCCCACCTGGGGCACGTACAGGGCGCCGGCCAGGCCGCAGAGCACGGCCGACAGCACCCAGATGAACAGCTTGTAGCCGCGCGGGTCGTAGCCGCAGAACATCAGCCGGTTCTCGGCGTCGCGCAGGGCGGTGAGCACCCGGCCGAACTTGCTCTTCGACAGGCGCCAACCGAGCACCAGGGCGCTCACCAGCAGCGCCACCGTGGCCAGGAACAGCACGGCGCGGGTGCCCGGCGCGGTGATGTCGAAGCCGAGGATGCGCTTGAAGTCGGTGAAGCCGTTGTTGCCGCCGAAGCCGGTCTCGTTGCGGAAGAACAGCAGCATGCCGGCGAAGGTCAGGGCCTGGGTCATGATCGAGAAGTACACGCCCTTGATCCGCGAGCGGAAGGCGAAGAAGCCGAACACCAGGGCCAGCAGACCGGGGGCGAGCACCACCAGGCACAGCGACCAGAGGAAGCTGGAGGTGCCGGTCCAGTACCAGGGCAGTTCGTTCCAGACGAGGAAACTCATGAAGGCCGGCAGGCCGTCACCGGCGCTCTGGCGCATCAGGTACATGCCCATGGCGTAGCCGCCGAGGGCGAAGAACAGCCCATGGCCCAGGGACAGCAGCCCGGCATAGCCCCAGACCAGGTCCAGGGCCAGGGCGACGATGGCGTAGCAGAGGATCTTGCCCACCAGGGTCAGGGTGTAGGCGGAGACCTGCAGCGGGCTGTCGGCCGGCAGCAGGTGCAGCAGCGGCAGGGCGATCAGCACGGCGAGCACCAGGGCGCCGACGCCCAGGGTGACTTTCGGGCCGGCCTTCTGCGCGGCGGTGAGGGTCAGGGGCTGGTTCATCAGTCGATCACCCGTCCTTTGAGTGCGAAGAGCCCTTGGGGCCGCTTCTGGATGAAGAGAATGATCAGCGCGAGGATCAGGATCTTGCCCAGTACGGCGCCGATCGAAGGTTCGAGGATCTTGTTCGCCACCCCCAGGCCGAAGGCCGCCATCACGCTGCCGGCCAATTGGCCGACGCCGCCGAGCACCACCACCAGGAAGGAATCGATGATGTAGCCCTGGCCGAGGTCGGGGCCGACGTTGCCGACCTGCGACAGGGCCACGCCGCCGAGCCCGGCGATGCCGGAGCCGAGGCCGAAGGCGAGCATGTCCACGCGGCCGGTGGGCACGCCGCAGCAGGCGGCCATGTTGCGGTTCTGGGTGACGGCGCGGACGTTGAGGCCCAGGCGCGTGCGGTTGAGCAGCAGCCAGGTCAGCGCCACCACGAACAGGGCGAAGCCGATGATGACGATGCGGTTGTACGGCAGCACCAGGTTGGGCAGCACCTGGATGCCACCGGAGAGCCAGGCCGGGTTGGCCACTTCGACGTTCTGCGCGCCGAACACCACGCGCACCAACTGGATCAGCATCAGGCTGATGCCCCAGGTGGCCAGCAGGGTTTCCAGCGGGCGGCCGTAGAGGTGGCGGATCACCGTGCGCTCCAGGGCCATGCCGATGGTGGCGGTGACGCAGAAGGCCACCGGCAGCGCCACCAGCGGGTAGAGGGCAAGCAGGTCGGGGGCCAGGCGCTGGAAGGCGAGCTGCACCATGTAGGTGGTGTAGGCACCGAGCATGAGCATTTCGCCGTGGGCCATGTTGATCACCCCGAGCAGGCCGAAGGTGATGGCCAGGCCCAGGGCGGCCAGCAACAGGATGGAGCCCAGGGACAGGCCGCTGAAGGCTTGGCCGAGCACTTCGCCCAGGGCCAGCCGACGCTTGACCTGGGCCAGGCTGGTTTCGGCGGCGGTGCGCACGGCAGCGTCGGTTTCCACGGCCGGGTCGAGCAGCGCCTCCAGGCGGGTGCGGGCCAGCGGGTCGCCGGTCTCGCCCAGCAGGCGCACGGCGTTCAGGCGCACCCCTGGGTCGGGGTCGACCAGTTGCAGGTTGGCCAGGGCCAGGGACAGGGCGTCGCGCACGGCGCCGTCCGCTTCGGCCACCACGCGGGCATTGAGCAGGGCGAGCTGCGCGGGCTTGGCGCTCTTTTGCAGTTCGCGGGCTCCGGCCAGGCGCAGGGTCGGGTCGCTGGCGAGCAACTGGTGGCTGGCCTGGGTGGTGATCAACAGGCCGCGCAGGCGGTTGTTCAGGCGCAGTTTCTTCGGCGTGGCGGCGGGGGCGGTGTCGCCCTCGGCGGCCTGCCAGGTGCCGTCCTGTTCGAAGTAGGCCAGCTTGGCGTCGATGGCGAAGCGATTCTGTTGCAGGGCATCGAGCAGCGGTTGGCGCGCGGCGTCGGGCTCGGCGGCCCAACGCTCCAGCAGCCGGGCCTGCTGGCTCGGATTGGCGGCAGCGAAGTCGTTGGCGTCACCGGCCCGGGCCGCCAGGGGCAGCAACAGTGCCAGGGACAGGAAGATTCGGAGAAGGCAGTTGGGCATGGAGAGGGAGGCTCCGTATCGGCGGGGGAGGCCGAAAGCCGGAAGCCCGAAGCGGGAAGTGGCGCGCGTGGACGTCCAGCTTCCGGCTTCAGGCCGCCAGCTTTTGGGTTAGTTCTTCACCGCGTAGTCCGGCTTCTTGTCGTTACCGGAGATGAAGGGGCTCCAGGGCTGGGCGCGCAGCGGGCCTTCGGTCTGCCAGACCACGGAGAACTGGCCGTCGTCCTGGACCTCGCCGATCATCACCGGCTTGTGCAGGTGGTGGTTGGTCTTGTCCATGGTCAGGGTGTAGCCGGAGGGGGCGGCGAAGGTCTGGCCGGCCATGGCTTCGCGGACCTTGTCGACGTCGGTGGTGCCGGCCTTCTCGACCGCCTGGGCCCACATGTGGAGGCCGACGTAGGTGGCTTCCATCGGGTCGTTGGTCACGGCGGTGCTGTAGTTGGGCAGGTTCTTGGCCTTGGCGTAGGCCTTCCACTGCTCGACGAATTTGCTGTTGACCGGGTTATCCACCGATTCGAAGTAGTTCCAGGCGGCCAGTTGGCCCACCAGCGGCCTGGTGTCGATGCCGCGCAGTTCTTCCTCGCCCACGGAGAAGGCCACCACCGGGATGTCGGTCGCCTCGATGCCCTGGTTGGCCAGCTCCTTGTAGAAGGGCACGTTGGAGTCGCCGTTGACGGTGGAGATCACCGCGGTCTTGCCGCCGGCGGAGAACTTCTTGATGTTGGCGACGATGGTCTGGTAATCGCTGTGGCCGAAGGGGGTGTAGACCTCTTCGATGTCCTTGTCGGCCACGCCCTTGCTGTGCAGGAAGGCGCGCAGGATCTTGTTGGTGGTACGCGGGTAGACGTAGTCGGTGCCCAGCAGGAAGAAGCGCTTGGCGCTGCCACCGTCTTCGCTCATCAGGTATTCCACCGCCGGGATGGCCTGCTGGTTCGGTGCGGCGCCGGTGTAGAAGACGTTGGGCGAGAGTTCTTCGCCTTCGTACTGCACGGGGTAGAAGAGCAGGCCGTTGAGCTCCTCGAACACCGGCAGCACGGACTTGCGCGACACCGAGGTCCAGCAGCCGAAGACCACGTCGACCTTGTCCTTGGTCAGCAACTGGCGGGCCTTCTCGGCGAACAGCGGCCAGTTGGACGCGGGGTCGACCACCACCGGTTCGAGTTTCTTGCCGTTGATGCCGCCCTTGGCGTTGATCTCGTCGATGGTCATCAGCGCCATGTCCTTGAGCGAGGTCTCGGAGATGGCCATGGTGCCGGACAGCGAATGCAGGATGCCGACCTTGATGGTCTCGGCGGCCTGGATCGTCCAGGACAGGCCCATGGCGGCGATGGACGCGGAAAGGGTGAAGGCCTTGATCAGGCTGCGACGTTGCATGTGGCGATCTCCATTCTTTCGAGTATGTGAGTCACTGCGTTTATCGGTCTGTTGTCTGGGCAGTTTTCAACGGGTCCTGCTCGTCACCCTTGGGCGGGCTGCGGCCGTTGCCGAGCGCTGTGCAACATGTGCAGGGTGATCTTGCGTACTTCAGCCTTGCTGACCTCGATGTGGCTCTTCAGCAAGTGCTGTGCCTCTTCGCAGCGGCGCGACAGGATCGCGCCGAGGATGCGTGCGTGCTCTTCGTAGGTGATCTCCACGCGGGGGCTCTGGGTGAAGTCCAGGCGGCGGATGATCCGGATCTTTTCGCTGACTTCCGCGTGCAGCCTTGCCATCTCGCGGTTGCCGGCAGCCTGCAGCAGCAGGCAGTGGAAGGCCTCGTCGAGCTGCGAAACGGCGCGGCCGTCCTGCAGCCGCTCCTGCGGCAGCACCATCCAGGTGCGCTGGAGCTGTGCGAGGGCCTCGGGCAGCTCGTCCTGGGGGCGGCCGCTGAGGCGGCGCACCGCTTCCAGCTCCAGCAGGATGCGCACTTCGTAGAGCTCCTCGAAGTGGGTGAAGTCGAAGGGCCGGACCTGCCAGCCGCTGCGGAAATACACCTCCAGGTAGCCTTCGCGCTCCAGGCGGTACAGCGCCTGGCGCACGGGCGTGCGGCTGACCGCCATGCGTGTGGCGATCTCGCCTTCGGAGAAGCGGTCGCCGGGCAACAGGCGGAACTCGAAGATGTCGTCCTTGAGCTGGGCGTAGATGCGTTCGGCGAGATTCTCCGGGCGCTCCTTGCCGCGTTTGTCCGGGTCGACCAGTTGCATCTCAGGCGGCCTCGCTGGGGTCGAGCAGCAGCAGGGCGTCGCCCGGGGTCACCGCCTTGCCCGGCTGGCAGCGCACGGCCTTGACCCGCCCGGCCACCGGTGCGGTGACCGCCAGCTCCATCTTCATCGCCTCCACCACCAGCAGCGGGGTTCCCGCCTCGACGTGCTGGCCGGGCTCGACCAGTACCTTCCAGACGCTGCCGCACATGTCGGCGCTGACCAGGTGGCCGTCGAGGTCGGCCTCGTCGTCCTGGGGGGCGGCCAGCGGCGTGGCGGCTGCAGGGTCGTCGTCGCGCCAGAGCTGCACCTCGGCGTCGAAGGCGGCCTTCTGGCGCGCCTGGAAGGCCTGGATGTCCTCGGCGTTGGCGGCGAGGAAGCGGTTGTATTCGGCGAAGTCGAACAGGCCGTGCTCGATGCGGATCTCGGCGCGACCTTCGCGGAAGGCCTCGCGGAAGGTGTCCAGCTCGGCCTCGCTCACCGGGTAGAAGCGCACCTGGTCGAAGACGTGCAGCAGCCAGGGCTGGCCATGCTCGAACTGGGCGTTCTTCACGTACTTGTTCCAGATCGGCAGGGTGCGGCCCACCAGTTGGTAGCCGCCGGGGGAGTCCATGCCGTAGATGCACATGTACAGGCCGCCGATGCCCACGGTGCCCTCGGCGGTGTAGGTGCGTGCCGGGTTGTACTTGGAGCTGAGCAGGCGGTGGCGCGGGTCCAGCGGCACGGCGCAGGGGGCGTCGAGGTAGACGTCGCCCAGGCCGAGGATCAGGTAGCTGGCGTCGAAGAGGATGTCGCGCACCGCCTCGCGGCTGTCCAGGCCGTTGATGCGCTGCAGGAAGTCGACGTTGTTCGGCAGCCAGGGCGCTTCGGCGCGCACGGTTTCCCGGTAGCGCTCGACGGCGCCGAGGGTGGCGCTGTCCTCGAAGGCCATGGGCAGGTGGATGATGCGGGTCGGCACCTGGAGCCCGGCCACATCGCTCAGGCGCTGTTCCAGGCGCAGGAGGTGCTGCAGCAGCGTCTGCTGGTGCAGCACGCGGCTGTCATAGCGCAACTGCAGGGAGCGCACGCCGGGGGCCAGTTCTTCCAGGCCAGCCAGGGGTTCGGCCTTGAGGGCCTCCATCAGCAGGTGCACGCGCAGGCGCAGGGCGAGATCGAGGACGTTGTCGCCGTACTCCAGCAGCAGGTAGGCATCACCGGCCTGGCGGTACACCACCCGTGGCCGCGTGCCTTCGGCGGGCAGTTCGGCGAGCACGGTGGCCGAGACGGTAGCGCCCGGCTGCAGGCTGGGCGCCGGCAGGGGCATGGCGCTGATGGCGGCCAGCGCTTCGAGGCTGCCCAGTTGCGCCTGCTCCAGGCTCTGGGCCTGCTGGAAGCCGATGGGGTGGAAGCGCAGCCTGTCGCCGGGCTTCACCTGGCCGACCTTCCACAGTTCGGCCTTGGCGATGGTCACCGGGCAGACGAAGCCGCCGAGGCTCGGGCCGTCCTTGGTGAGGATCACCGGGAAGTCGCCGGTGAAGTTGATTGCGCCGATGGCGTATTCGCAGTCGTGCACGTTGGAAGGGTGCAGGCCGGCTTCGCCGCCGTCGGCACGGGTCCAGCTCGGCTTGGGGCCGGACAGGCGCACGCCGAGGCGGTTGGAGTTGTAGTGCACCTCCCATTCGGCGGCGAAGAACGCCTCGATGGCCTCGGCGGTGAAGAAGTCCGGGGCGCCGTGGGGGCCGTAGAGCACACCGATGTCCCAGGTGCTGCCGTAGCGGGGGATGAGGCTCGGGTCGGCGGCCTGGGGTGGCGCCACCGGGGCCGGGGTGGTGCAGGCCGGCAGGGCGGGCTGGGAGATGGCCAGCATGTCCGCCGGGCGCAGGGTGCGGCCGGCGTGGCCGCCGAACTGGCCGAGGGCGAAGGTGGAGCGGCTGCCCAGGTAGAGCGGCACGTCCAGGCCGTTGCGCACCGCGAGGTAGGTGCGGCAGCCGTGGGTGGCGCGGCCGAGCTTGAGCACCTGGCCGGCCTTGATGGCGAGCGGTTGCCAGTAGTCCACGGGCTCGCCGTCCAGTTCGGCCGGGCAGTCGGCGCCGGTCAGGGCGATCAGCGCATCGCAGTGGAAGCGCAGCGTCGGTCCCTGCAGGGTGAACTCCAGGCCGGCGGCACTGGCGTGGTTGCCGACGATGCGATTGGCCAGGCGGAAGGCGAAGTCGTCCATCGGGCCGGAGGGCGGCACGCCGATGTCCCAGTAGCCGAGGCGGCCGGGGTAGTCCTGCACGCTGGAGTAGGTGCCGGGCTCCAGCACTTCGATGGCGCTGGGGCGGAAGGCGAAGTCGTCGAGCAGGCGGGTGGAAACCTGGCCGCTGGCCAGGCGCGGGTCGGCCACCACCTGGCGCAAGTAGTCGAGGTTGCTGGCGATGCCATGCAGGCGGGTTTCGCCGAGGGCCTTGCGCAGCTTGCCCAGGGCTTCGTCGCGGTCACGGCCGTGGACGATCAGCTTGGCGATCATCGGGTCGTAGAAGGCCGAGACCTCGCTGCCGGTGCTGACCCAGCCGTCGAGGCGGACGTCGTCGGGGAAATGCACGTCGGTGAGCACGCCGGGGCTGGGCATGAAGTTCTTCAGCGGGTCTTCGGCGTAGATCCGCACCTCCATCGCGGCGCCTTGTGGCGCGCGTTGCAGGGTGGGCCAGTCGAGTGCGTCGCCGGCGGCCACGCGGAGCATGCATTCGATCAGGTCGAGGCCGGTGACCATCTCGGTGACCGGGTGTTCCACCTGCAGGCGGGTGTTCACTTCGAGGAAGTAGAAGGCGTCGCGCGCGGCGTCGTAGATGAATTCCACGGTGCCGGCGCTGCGGTAGCCCACCGAGGCGCCCAGCTCGATGGCGGCGGCGTGCAGGCGCTCGCGGGTGGCCTGGGGCAGGTTGGGGGCGGGGGTTTCCTCCAGCACCTTCTGGTTGCGCCGCTGCAGCGAGCAATCGCGTTCGCCCAGGGCGACCACGCGGCCCTGGCCGTCACCGAAGATCTGCACTTCGACATGGCGGGCCTGGTCGACGAAGCGTTCGAGGAAGACCCCGGCATCACTGAAGAACTGCTCGCCCATGCGCTTGACGCTTTCATAGGCATCGCGCAGTGCCTGGGCGTCGGCGCAGCGGGTGAGGCCGATGCCGCCACCGCCGGCGGTGGTCTTGAGCATCACCGGGTAGCCGATGTGCTCGGCGGCTGCCAGGGCGTCGTCCAGGCCCGGCAGCAGGCCGGTGCCGGGGGCCATGGGGACGCAGGCGGCAGCGGCCAGTTCGCGGGCGCGGTGCTTGAGGCCGAATTCGCGGATCTGCCCGGGGGTGGGGCCGACGAAGGCGATGCCGGCGGCTTCGCAGGCCTCGGCGAACTCCGCGCTTTCGGAGAGGAAGCCGTAGCCGGGGTAGATGGCCTGGGCGCCGCTTTGCGCGGCGGCGGCGAGGATCTTGTCGATGCGCAGGTAACTGTCGGACGGCTTGTCGCCACCCAGGGCGATGGCCAGGTCGGCCTCATGGACGTGCTGGGCGTTGCGGTCGGCGTCGGCATACACGGCGACGCTCTTCACGCCCAGGCGCTTGAGGGTGCGAATGGCGCGGACGGCGATCTCGCCGCGGTTGGCGATCAGTACGGTGCTGAACATGACGGTCTCTCCCTAGTGTTTGTCGGTTGGCTGGCTGGCGATGAAGGCGCGCCAGCCGCCGAAGGCGGTGATGTCGCGGGCGCCTTCCAGAGCGTAGGGCTCGCAGATGAACCCCTTCACCCAGCGGCCGTCTTCCAGTTGCAGGTTGCCGATGCCCAGCGGTGGCGGGATCTCCGCGACGAACTCGCCGAAGCGCGCCAGGGGGATGTCCCAGAGCTCGACGATCAGGGGCGCGCCACCCTGGCTGCGGACCAGGCCCGGCTTGGGCGGCACGGTGCCGGGCAGGGCGAACAGGCGGTAGTCGGCCGTGGTGCGGGTCTGTTCCACCCGCACGGCGTCGCGGCTGGTGAGCTGGGCGTTGAGGGGCATGCCGGTGAGGTGCGCGCCCACCACTGCGACGCGGACGCAGCCAGGGGCCTGGGTCGGTGCTGCCTGGGGCGGCAGGGCGCGGCCGGTGGCGCCCAGGGGCAGGCCGAGGGCCGCCTGCCAGCGCTTGCCGAAGTCGGCCAGGGCGCTGTCGTGCCAGGCCGGGGCGAGCAGGGTGATGCCCGCCGGCAGGCCGTCGGCACGCAGGCCCGCGGGCAGGGCCAGGGCGCTGAGGTCGGCGAAGTTGGTGAAGTTGGTGTAGGTGCCGAACTGGGCGTTGAACCGCACCGGCTCCTCGGCCATCTCGGTGATGCGGCGGAGGGTGGGCGCGGTGGGCACCACCAGGGCGTCGAAGGGCGCGAGGGCGTCGTTGATGCGCCGTGCCAGTTCGGCGCGCAGGTACTCGGCGCGGTAGGCGTCGCAGGCGCTGTAGCCCAGGCCCTGGCCGAGGATGCTGCGCACCACCGGGTCCATGGCCTCGGGCTGGTCGCTGAGGATGGCGCCTGCGGCGACGGTGCGTTCGGCCACCCAGGGGCCCTGGTAGAGCTGTTCGGCCAGTTGGCGGAAGGGGCTGAAGTCGATCGGGGTGATCGTGCTGCCGAGGGCGCGAAGGCGCTCCAGGGCCGCGTCGAACACGGCACGGTTCTGTGCGTCGCCGAAGAACTCCAGGCTGTCCGGCACCGCCAGCTTGGGTGCGGCGGGCATGCCCACCGGGGCGCTATGGGGGTTCTGCCGCGAGTAGGGGTCTCGGACGTCGTAGCCGCCGGCGATGTGCGCCACGGTCTCGGCGTCGGCCACGGTCAGGGCGAACACGGAGATGCAGTCGATGCTGCGGCACGCCGGCACCAGGCCGGTGTTGGGCAGGCGGCCCTTGGTGGGCTTCAGCCCGACGATGTTGTTGAAGCCGGCGGGTACCCGGCCGGAGCCGGCGGTGTCCGTGCCCAGGGCGAAAGGCACCAGGCCACGGGCGACTACGCTGGCTGAGCCGGAGCTGGAGCCGCCGCTGACATAGGCGGGGTCGAAGGTGTTGGCTACTGCGCCGTAGGGCGAGCGGGTACCCACGAGGCCGGTGGCGAACTGGTCGAGGTTGGTCTTGCCGATGAGGATGGCGCCGGCTGCACGCAGGCGCTGGACCACGGTGGCGTCCTCGGTTGCCGGGTAGGCGAAGGCCGGGCAGGCGGCCGTGGTGGTCCAGCCGGCGGCGTCGATGTTGTCCTTGATGGCGAAGGGCACGCCGTACAGCGGCAGGTGCTCCCGGTCGCCGTCGACGGAGGCCAGCAGGGCGCTGAGTTCGGTGAGCTGGGCGTCCAGTTGTTCGGCGCTGGCGAGGCTGATCCAGGCGTTGTCTTCCCCGGTGAGGTGCCGGCGCAGGGTATGCAGCAGGTCGGCGGGTTGCAGCAGGTCGCGGTAGGCCTGTTGCCAGTCGGCCAGGGTGAAGGCGATGGGGGCGTCGGACATGTTCTGGGGTTCCATCTTGTATCCAAGTTGGAATTCCCTAGAGCAAGGGCGGTGCCAGGTCCGCCAAAGGCCCGTGGCTGCTGGCGTCCGGGGCTTTCAGCGGGGGCGCGGTGCGTGCGGTGGCGCACTGCGCTGGGGCGCGGCGGGCCGCTCCGGCAATGGGGTGGTGCACGCCGGGCTGCGGCTGTCACGCATTGCAGGACGGGTCGACCCCGCCCTGCGGATGGCCTGGTGGTGGCCGGTGCGCGGTCAGGGCACCAGGTAGTTCTTCACCCCGGTGAAGATGATCTGGGCGGCGAGGGCGCAGACGAACAGGCCCATCAGGCGGCTGACGATCTGCAGGCCCTGCTCGCCGAGGATGCGTTCGATGCGGTTGGAGAGGTAGAGCACCACGCCGACGGTGACACTGGCGAGGGCGATGGCGGCGAGGGCGGTGAACTTGTCGTTCCAGTGCACGTGGCCGGCGCCCATCACCAGCATGGCGCCGATGGTGCCGGGGCCGACGGTGAGGGGGATGGTCAGCGGCACGATGGTGACGTCCTGCTGGACGTTGTCGGCCTGCACCGCCGGCTTGCCCTGGGCCATGCCGAGGGCGGAGATGAACAGCACGGCGCCGGCGCCGATGCGGAAGGCGTCGATGGTGATGCCGAAGACGTTGAAGATGCTCTGGCCGAACAGGTAGAGCAGGGCGCTGGCCACCAGGGTGCCGAGGGCGACCTTCCAGGCGAGCTTCTTGCGCTCCTTCACCGTGTAGCCCCGGGTGAGGCCGATGAAGCAGGAGAGGACGAAGAAGGGGCTGTAGAGCACCAGCATCTTCAGGTACAGGCTGAACATCGTGGAGAGCATCGGACGGGCTCGCGAGGCAACGGTGGTGTGAGTGTAGGAGGCGCCGGGGGCCATACCCGTTGATCCGGGTCGCCCTGGCGAGGGGCAATCATACGCCGGCACGCCGCCGGATGTGGGGTGCGCGTCGTGTCAGCGCGGTGTGGGTACCGGGCGTGGCGCGGGGCAGAAGCAGGGTGGGCGTAGGGTGGGCGTAGGGTGGGCTTCAGCCCACCGCTCTCCCGGAGCCAGGCACATCGGCATGCCAGGCCCGACCCCACCTGGTGGATGAAAAGAGCGTCATCCACCCTGCGCAGCGGTCATGTCCGCGCGCGGGCGTGAGGCCTTCGTAGGGGCTACTTCAGTCGCCAAGCGGCGCGCAGCGCCGCCGAGCGAATTCATTCGTGATCGGAATCCCGGGCTACGGGAGCCTCAGGAATGCAGGGCGCTTCCCGGTTCGCGCAGGCGGCGCATTTCCTTTTCGGCGACCCAGTGCTCGATGAGTTCGCGCAACTGTGACAGTTCCACCGGCTTGGCCATGTGGCCGTCCATGCCGGCCTGGCGCGCGCGCTCCTTGTGCTCGTTGAGGATGTGCGCGGTGAGGGCGACCACCGGGGTGCGCGGGCGCTGGGCGTCGCGCTCCCAGTCACGGAGCATCTCGGTGGCGGAGAAGCCGTCGAGCACCGGCATCTCGCAGTCCATCAGCACCAGGTCGTACTGGCGCTCCTTCATGGCGCTGAGGGCCTCCTCGCCATTGCTGGCGGTGTCCGGCTGCAGGTTGAGCTTGCTCAGCATGCCGCGGATGACCTTGGTGGAGATGCTGTTGTCCTCGGCAACGAGGATGCGGAAGTCACCGGGGACGTTGAGCGGCGAGCTGACCTGGGAGCCGGGGAGGGTGGCGGCGCCGCCGGCGGCGCGCTGGACCAGCTCGTCGGCCAGGGTGGTCTTGAGGGTGTAGCCGGCCACCGGCTTGGCGAGGATGCGCTTGATGCCGGCGTTGCGGGCGATGATCTTGCTCGGCGCGTTGCTGATGCCGGTAAGCATGATGATCAGGATGTCGTGGTTGAGGCTCGGGTCTTCCTTGATCTTGGCGGCCAGTTGCATGCCGGTCATGCCGGGCATGTCCTGGTCCAGCAGCACTACGTCGAAGTATTCGCGCAGGTGGGCCTTGGTGCGCAGCAGGGCCAGGGCCTCCTTGCCGGAGGGCACGGCGCTGACCTGCAGGCCCCAGGCGCTGCATTGCTGCACGAGCACCTTGCGGCAGGTGTCGTTGTCGTCCACCACCAGCAGGCGCGCGCCCTGCAGCGGGCCGTCGAGGTCGGAGGCGGGCTGCTCCAGGCGTTCGCTGTCCAGGGGCAGGGTCAGCCACAGGGTGCTGCCCTGGTTGCCGCCGCTCTGGATGCCGAAGTCACCGTGCATCAGGCGCACCAACTGGCGGGCGATGATCAGGCCAAGGCGGCCACTGAGCTTGGTGGCGGAGAGGAAGTCCTTGCTGTGCAGTTCGGCGTTGAGCAGGGCGTCGCGCTCGCCGGCTTCCAGGGGACGGCCGCTGTCCTGCACGGCGATGCGCAGGCGTGGCTCGGCGCCGCTGGTGTCCAGGGCCACCACCAGCAGGATTTCGCCTTCGTCGGTCTGCTTGAAGGCGTTGTCCAGCAGGCTCAGCAGCACCTGGCGCAGGCGCGTCGGGTCGCCGCCCACCACGCGCGGCACCTGGGGCTGCATGAAGCTGATGAGTTCGACCTTCTGCTGCTCGGCCTTGGCGCGGAAGATGTCCAGGCAGTCGTCGATCAGGGCGTTGAGGTCGAACTGCACGTCGTCCAGTTCGATCTGCCCGGATTCCAGCTTGGAGATGTCGAGGATCTCGTTGATCAGGGTGAGCAGCTCGTTGCCGGAGCTGTGGATGGTCTGCACGTAGTCACGCTGCTTGGCCGACAGCGGGGTGCCCAGCAGCAGCTCGGTCATGCCCAGCACGCCGTTCATGGGGGTGCGGATCTCGTGGCTGATCTTGGCCAGGAACTCGCCCTTGGCCTTGAGTTCGGCGGAGCTGGCGGCCAGTTCGCGGCTGACCACGAAGTCGTCGAGGAGGATGCGCCGCTGGCGCTCGCTCATGGCCATGCTCATCAGCACGCCACTGACGCTGGTGACGCTGAGCAGGCCGAAGGCCAGCCACTCCGACCGCACGGCCCAGTAGCCGAACAGCGCTGGCAGCGAACCGAGGAAGGCCACGCAGAACACCAGCAGCGCCAGGGTGAACAGGCGCGCCGGACGGTAGCCGGCCCGCCAGTGGTGCACAGCGACGCCGAAGATGCTGAGCCCGGTGACGGCGCCCATGCCGTAGACCAGTTGGTTGAACTGCAGGTCGGTGGCCACCAGCAGGAGCAGACCGGTGATGCCGATCACCACGGCTTCGCTGATCAACAGGCCGTTGAGCGGGGTGTCGGGGCAGACGCGGCGGAAGAAGCCGCCAGCGAAGACCAGGGCGCAGACCATGGCAGCCAGCATGGAGAGGTTGGCCAACTGCGACTGGGCGCCGGGCCAGAAGTCCAGCCAGGGGCTGCTGATGCCCAGCAGCGTCAGCGCGGTGGCGATGATGCAGAGCTGGGTGGCGGCCAGCCACAGGCTGCAGCCGGCACGGGTGTAGGCGAAGCGCAGGACGTTGTGCAGCACCAGCATCACCAGGCTGCCCAGCAGCAGGCCGAAGAGCAGCGGGCGGCTGTCGTCGGCGGCCATCAGCGCGGCGCTCTGCAGGCTGATGGTGGGGCGCAGGGCGTGCTCGGAGGAGAGCCGCAGGTAGAGGTCCAGGGGCTCGCTGCGCTGGGGCAGCGGCAGCAGGAAGTCACGGCTGGGTAGCGGCCGCTCGGCGTAGGGCAGGCGGCTGCCGGTGCGGATGTGGTCGATCACCTCGCCGCCCCGTACCACGTACAGGTCGAGGTAGGAGAGGTAGGGGGCGAAGACCCGCAGCAGCCGTTCGTGCTGGCCGGCCGGCAGCGGATAGTGCAGCCAGAGGGCACTTTCGCCGCCGGGGGTGTAGAGGCGGTCGAGGTCGACGGGGCTGAACTGGGCGATGGATTGCTGGGCGCGCACGTCGTCCAGTTGGAGGCTGGCGGCGGGGTCGAGCAGGGCGCTCCAGCGCGGCGCCTCTGCGGCGTGCAGGGGATGCAGGCACAGCAGGGTCAGCAGCAGGCTGACGCAAAGTCCTATGGCATTCCTGAGCCGGTGCACGGCGAGGTCCCTTCATGAATGAGTGGCCGGATTATAGCCAAGGCCCAGCCGGCGGAATATGACAAAGGCGGCCACTTGGGCCGCCTTTGCGAGGTTTTACCGGAACTTTACCTACCTCAGCCTTCGCCGCGTTCGCGGGCGATGGCGCGGTAGCCGATGTCCTTGCGGTAGAAGCAGCCGTTCCAGCGGATCTTCTCCGCCAGGCGGTAGGCCTGCTGCTGGGCGTCGGAGACGCTGGCGCCGATGGCGGTGGCGCAGAGCACGCGGCCGCCGGCGGTGACTACCTGGCCGTCCTTGAGGGCGGTGCCGGCGTGGAACACCTTGCCGTCGAGGGCGGCGGCGTCGGCCAGGCCTTCGATGGCATCACCCTTGGCGTAGTCGCCCGGGTAGCCGCCGGCGGCGAGGACCACACCCACTGTGGGGCGCGGGTCCCAGGTGGCTTCCACCTTGTCCAGGGCCTTGGCCAGGGCGGCCTCGACCAGCAGGACCAGGGAGCTTTCCAGGCGCACCATGATGGGCTGGGTTTCCGGGTCGCCGAAGCGGCAGTTGAACTCGATGACCTTGGGCGCGCCGCTCTTGTCGATCATCAGGCCGGCGTAGAGGAAACCGGTGTAGACGTTGCCTTCCTCGGCCATGCCGCGAACGGTGGGGTAGATCACCTCGTCCATCACGCGCTGGTGCACGGCGGGGGTGACCACCGGGGCGGGGGAGTAGGCACCCATGCCGCCGGTGTTGGGGCCGGTGTCGGCGTCGCCGACGCGCTTGTGGTCCTGGCTGGTGGCCATGGGCAGCACGTTCTGGCCGTCGACCATGACGATGAAGCTGGCTTCCTCGCCGTCGAGGAACTCTTCGATCACCACGCGGGCACCGGCGTCGCCGAAGGCGTTGCCGGAGAGCATGTCACGCACGGCGTCCTCGGCATCGCTCAGGGTCATGGCGACGATCACGCCCTTGCCGGCGGCCAGGCCGTCGGCCTTGACCACGATGGGGGCACCCTTCTCACGCAGGTAGGCGAGGGCCGGTTCGACTTCGGTGAAGTTCTGGTAGTCGGCGGTGGGGATCTTGTGGCGGGCGAGGAAATCCTTGGTGAAGGCCTTGGAGCCTTCCAGTTGGGCGGCACCGGCGGTGGGGCCGAAGATGGCCAGGCCACGAGCGCGGAACAGGTCGACCACGCCTTTCACCAGCGGGGCCTCGGGGCCGACGATGGTCAGTTGCACGTTGGCGGCGGCGAAGTCGGCCAGTTGCTCGATGGCCAGCACGTCGATGGCGACGTTCTCGCACTTGGCTTCGGTGGCGGTGCCGGCGTTGCCCGGGGCGACGAAGACCTTGGCGACGCGCGGGTCCTGGGCCACTTTCCAGGCCAGGGCGTGTTCACGACCGCCGCTGCCGATGATCAGTACATTCATTGCGTTCTCCTCGAGGAGGCGGGCCGGGGG
This sequence comes from Pseudomonas sp. ENNP23, assembly GCF_001728945.1. Taxonomy (NCBI): domain Bacteria; kingdom Pseudomonadati; phylum Pseudomonadota; class Gammaproteobacteria; order Pseudomonadales; family Pseudomonadaceae; genus Pseudomonas; species Pseudomonas sp. ENNP23. The sequence goes on along the minus strand of NZ_LYSP01000035.1, from coordinate 20,148 downwards.
CCCCGATGGTGGATGAGAAAAGCGTCATCCACCCTACAAAAGCTTGTTCCTGCAGATCTTTGGGGCGCGATGGAGCGGGTAGATGCAAGGCGTCCGGGCCCTCACCAAGCGGAGTTGCCTTCTGGCAATGAGCATTGGGGAGGGGGCGGACAACGCAGCAGATGCCTGCTTCAGTGCGTCCCTGTCACTCAGTGCCGGAAGTGGCGCATGCCGGTAAATACCATCGCAATGCCGGCCTCGTCGGCGGCGGCGATGACTTCGTTGTCACGCATGGAGCCACCCGGCTGGATCACGGCGGTGATGCCGGCCTTGGCGGCGTTGTCGATGCCGTCGCGGAAGGGGAAGAAGGCGTCGGAGGCCATGACCGCGCCCTTGACCTCGAGGCCGGCATGCTCGGCCTTGATGGCGGCGATGCGGGCGGAGTTGACGCGGCTCATCTGGCCGGCGCCGACGCCGACGGTCTGGCGGTTCCTGGCGTAGACGATGGCGTTGGACTTGACGAACTTGGCCACTTTCCAGGCGAAGATCAGGTCGTGGATCTCCTGCTCGCTCGGGGCGCGCTGGGTGACGATCTTCAGGTCGCTTGCCGCGATCATGCCGATGTCGCGGCTCTGCACCAGCAGGCCGCCGTTGACGCGCTTGAAGTCCCAGCCCGGGGCACGCTCGGCCGGCCACTCGCCGCATTCCAGCAGGCGCACGTTGGCCTTGGCGGCCACCACGTCACGGGCGGCGGCGGAGATTTTCGGGGCGATGATCACTTCGACGAACTGGCGCTCGACGATGGCCTTGGCGGTTTCGCCATCCAGCTCGCGGTTGAAGGCGATGATGCCGCCGAAGGCGGATTCGGTGTCGGTGGCGTAGGCCAGTTCGTAGGCCTTGCGGATGCCGCCTTCGTCTTCCGGTACCACGGCGACGCCGCAGGGGTTGGCGTGCTTGACGATGACGCAGGCCGGCTTGACGAAGCTCTTCACGCATTCCAGGGCGGCGTCGGTGTCGGCCACGTTGTTGAAGGACAGTTCCTTGCCCTGCAACTGGACGGCGGTGGAGACGCTGGCTTCGCCCTTCTTCGCTTCCACGTAGAACGCCGCGCTCTGGTGCGGGTTCTCGCCGTAGCGCATTTCCTGGGCCTTGACGAACTGGCTGTTGAAGGTGCGCGGGAAGGCGCCACGGCCTTCGGTGGAGAGGGTGTCACGGGCCTGGTCGATGGTGCCCAGGTAGTTGGCGATCATGCCGTCGTAGGCGCTGGTGTGCTCGAAGGCCTTGAGGGCCAGGTCGAAGCGCTGGGCGTAGGTCAGGCCGCCGGCCTTGAGGGACTCGACGATGCCGGCGTAGTCGCTGGCGTTGACCACGATGGCGACGTCCTTGTGGTTCTTCGCGGCGCTGCGGACCATGGTCGGGCCGCCGATGTCGATGTTCTCGATGGCGGTGGGCAGGTCGCAGTCAGCCTTGGCGACGGTGGCCTCGAAGGGGTAGAGGTTGACCGCTACCAGGTCGATCGGCTTGATGCCGTGCTGCTCCATGACCGCGCCGTCCAGGTTGCGACGACCGAGGATGCCACCGTGGATCTTCGGGTGCAGGGTCTTCACGCGGCCGTCCATCATTTCCGGGAAGCCGGTGTAGTCGGCGACTTCCACGGCGGCGACACCGTTGTCCTTGAGCAGCTTGTAGGTGCCGCCGGTGGAGAGGATCTCCACGCCCAGGGCAGCCAGTTCACGGGCGAACTCGAGGATGCCGGTCTTGTCGGAAACGCTGATCAGGGCGCGGCGAACGGGGAGGCGGGTGGTCTGGTCGGTCATGTCGATGTCCATCGGAGCAGGGGAATCAGTAAAAAAGGGCGGCCTTTGATGTTCTCGGGGGCCGCCCTTTCTTTATCGAATACGTGCTTACAGGAGGTCGTACTGCTTGAGCTTCTTGCGCAGCGTGCCCCGGTTGAGGCCGAGCATTTCGGAGGCCTTGGTCTGGTTGCCCTTGACGTAGTTCATCACGGTTTCCAGCAGCGGGGCCTCCACTTCGGAGAGCACCAGGTTGTAGACGTCCGTGACCGTCGCGCCCTCCAGATGGGCGAAGTAGTTGTGCAGTGCCTTCTCGACGCTGCCGCGCAGGGTCTGGCCCTCGGCGGTCGGTGTGGTCAGGTGCTGTTTCAGGTTGGCGTTGTCGCTCACGGGTGTTGCCCCATCAAAAAAATTCTCGGTCATCGTCGTCATGCGGCCTTATCCCCTTCGTTGTGACGCTCGGCGAAAAATTGCCGAACGCTGGCGCACTGCGCGTCCGTGGACTCCAAACGATTGAACTGGGCGCGAAATTCCCTGGCGCCCGGCAGGGTTGCGAGATACCAGCCGACATGCTTGCGGGCGATGCGTACGCCCATCACTTCGCCGTAGAAGGCGTGCAGTGCGGCCAGGTGCTCCAGCAGGATCTGTTCCACCTCTTCCAGCCCCGGTACCGCCAGCAGTTCGCCGGTGGCCAGGTAATGCGTGATCTCGCGGAAGATCCAGGGTCGCCCCTGGGCCGCTCGACCGATCAGCAGGGCATCGGCACCGGTGGCGTCGAGGACCTGTCTGGCTTTCTGTGGCGAGTCGATGTCGCCGTTGGCAAAGACCGGGATCGACACCGACTGCTTGATCGCAGCGATGGTGTCGTACTCGGCTTCGCCGGTGTACAGGTCGGCCCGGGTGCGACCGTGAACGGCCAGCGCCTGGATACCCGACTCTTCGGCGATCCTCGCCACGGCCATGCCGTTCCTGTTGTCGCGGTCCCAGCCGGTACGGATCTTCAGCGTGACCGGGACATCGACGGCCTTCACCACCGCCTCGAGGATGCGTGCCACCAGGGCTTCATCCTTCATCAGCGCGGAACCGGCCGCCTTGTTGCAGACCTTCTTCGCCGGACAGCCCATGTTGATGTCGATGATCTGCGCACCGAGTGCCACATTGGCCCTGGCCGCCTCGGCCAGCATCTCCGGGTCGCCGCCGGCAATCTGCACCGAACGGGGCTCCGGGTCACCCTCGTGTAGCAGGCGCAACCGGGACTTGCGGCTGTTCCACAGGCGCACGTCGCTGGTGACCATTTCGGAGACTACCAAGCCGGCGCCCAGGCGACGGCAAAGCAGACGAAACGGACGATCGGTCACGCCCGCCATGGGAGCGAGTATCACCTGGTTGGGTAGTGCGTATGGGCCGATGCGTACCGCCGACATGGGTCTTCCCTGCCTGTGGGGGCCGGATCTGGGTCTTCGAAAAAGGGTGGGCATCATACCCGCTCTCGATGACCGGATAAAGGTCGTTTTGAACAAATTCTGAACAGTGCCGAGCTTATCGCCAGGGGTTCTGGCCAGGCCCCGGAGCGGCGTCCGATGGGCCTGTCGGGCTATTCCGGGGAATGGAAGCTTAGGCTGTAATTGACCGCTTTGGCACCGGGATCAAGGATGTCCAGCGAGATGTGGATCGGCGTCTGCGGCGGCATCTCGGTCTGCCCGGCCAGCTCTCCGCCGAGGTACTCCCCGGGCTTGAAGCGACGGCTGGCGAGCAGTTGCCCGTTGATGTCGGCAAAGCGCAGTTCCAGCAGCGGGAAGGGCTGGGAGAAGGCCGCGCGGTTGTAGATGATCGCGTCCACCACCAGGGCGCCGGCGAAGTCCGGGTGGCTGCGCACCACCAGGTTGCTGCTCTTGATCAGGTTGACGTCGACCTTGGAGGGCAGGCGGCAGCCGATCTCGGGGCAGAGCTGTTCGAACCAGGGCCGGTATTGGTCGGTGCGGGCCAGTTCGTCGAAGTGGTACCAGACGTACTGGAGGCCCAGGGCGAGGCCGCCGATCAGGTTCAGCAGGCCCCAGCCGATCCAACGGCCCCAGGGTGTGCGCGGGGCCTGCCATTCCAGTTGCAGGGGTTCGTCGTCCAGGTCCAGCAGGCCCTTGTCGCGCAGGCTCGGTTCGTTGCGCGGGGCGCTGCGGGGCACGGCAGGCTCGGCCGGTGCGTCGTCCAGCGGCTCGTCGTGGTTGTTCTCGCTCCGTTCCCGGGGGGGCGTGCGGCCGGGTGCAGGGAGATCCGGCTCGTCATCGGGCTCGGCAACGCGGGCCGAGCCGATGTTCGGCAGCGGGTCGTTTTCGTCCTCGACGGCGGCCAGGTTCAGCGCGGGTTCGCGGCGTTCCGGCTCGGCCGGGCGCGGCGGCGGCACCGGTGCCTGGGGGGCGGAGGCGGTGGGGCGTTGCTCGGCGTGCAGCAGGGCCTCGGCCCAGCCTTCGTCGTAGCGTTGTTCGGGGTCGTCACGCTGGCCCAGCAGTTGTTCGCCTGGCTTGGGGGCGGCCTGCAGGGCCATGAATTCGCGGGAGAGCTTGAGTTCTTCCTGCTCCAGCTTGGCCAGTTCCTCGTCGAGGTCGAGGCTGTCCAGGTCCAGGTCGTCGTGGATCCACAGGGTGTTCTTGTCGCCGCTCTTGCCGCTGGGAGCCGGCGTTGCGGCAGCCTGGGGCTTGAGCACGGTGGCGACGCTGGGCACGCTCGGAGCCGGAGCCGGAGCCGGAGCCGGAGCCGGAGCCGGAGCCGGAGCCCGGGGCGCGGGTGGCGTCGGGCTCGGGGCTGCCTGGCGAGCGGGTTGTGGTGCCGCAGCCGGGGCGGTCGTCGTCGAGGCGGTGGCCTCTTTTGCCGCCAGGCTCCCCAGCAGTTGCTTGGCCGCGTTGAACACGTGCAGGCACGCGCCGCAGCGCACCGCGCCATGGGCCGCCGCCAGCTGGGCGCGGGTCACGCGGAAGCTGGTCTGGCAATGGGGGCACTGGGTGACGAAGCTATCGGTCATGCGGCGGTCCGGGCAAAACGACGCGCTAGTCTACCAACTCGCCACGTTACTGGCGCATTCCTGCTGTGCATCCTTTGCGGGCCTCAGCGACGAACGCCGCTGATGCGCACCCAGCCATCCTTATCGGCGGTCGGGTCCAGCTCGAAGGCATCGGCATAGGCCGCGCGGACCTCCTCGGCCTGCTCGGCGAGGATGCCCGAGAGCGCCAGGCGGCCGCCGGCCTTGACCAGTGCGGTGATCTGCGGCGCCAGGGACACCAGCGGGCCGGCGAGGATGTTGGCCACTACCACGTCGGCCGGCTGTTGCGGCATGTCGGCGGGCAGGTAGACGGGGAACAGGGCCGGGTCGATGCCGTTGCGCGAGGCGTTGTCGCGGGAGGCCTCCAGGGCTTGCGGGTCGATATCGGTGCCCACCGCCTGGCGCGCGCCCAGCAGCAGACCGGCGATGGCGAGGATGCCGGAGCCGCAGCCGAAGTCGATCAGGTCGCAGCCGCCCAGCTCCTGGCCGTCGAGCCACTCCAGGCATAACGCGGTGGTCGGGTGGGTACCGGTGCCGAAGGCCAGGCCCGGGTCCAGCAGCAGGTTCACCGCGTCCGGTTCGGGGGCGTCGTGCCAGCTCGGGACGATCCACAGGCGGCGGCCGAAGCGCATGGGCTGGAAGTTGTCCATCCAGCTGCGTTCCCAGTCCTGGTCTTCGATGCGCTCGATCTGGTGCTGCGGCAGGGCGCCGCCGGTCAGCAGTTCGAGGTGCGCCACCAGCGCCGTCTCGTCGGTGTCGGCCTCGAACAGGGCCAGCAGGTGGGTGTGGGACCAGAGCGGGGTGGTGCCGAGGTCGGGCTCGAAGATGGGCTGGTCTTCGGCATCCATGAAGGTCACCGAGACGGCACCGACTTCCAGCAGGGCGTCTTCATAGGTTTCCGCCTGATCCGGGGTGATGGCGAGACGGACTTGTAACCAGGGCATGGCGAAACCTCGATGCGGCGTGAAAAGGGCCTCTCATGGGCACCTCTGAAAACGTGGGCGAGGCGGTCAGCGCAAGGCAAAAACAGGCGAAAGAGCGCAGTTTACGCGGTGTAAATGAGCATCTTGAGCCGGTTTTTAACGCCGCGATGACAACGCAGGTCGTTTTCAGGGGCGCCCTTATGGGGCGGGCAAGCTTACTTGAGGCATGGGTGCCATGCCAGCCGCGGCGTCCAGGCGGTCGAGGCCGCGGTAGGCGAGGTGGCAGACGCCACCGCCGAGCAGGGCCGGGAGCAGCAGATTGAGCACGGGAACCACCGCCAGCATGAGGATCAGCAGGCCGAAGGCGATGAGGGCGCCGCGCTGGGCCCGCACCACGCGCATCTGTTCGGCGCCACTGGCCAGTCCGGCGAGGGCGGCGGGCACCAGAAAACGCACGTTCAGGTAGGCCAGCAGCATCAGCATCAGGATGCCGTTGACCACGGGGATCAGCAGGCAGAGCAGCGGGCCGATTCCGATGCCGATGCCGAGGCCCAGCCAGGGGCCGAGGTGGTAGCGGCCGGCGCGCAGCAGGTCGGTGGTGGCGGGTTGGCGCTGGAGCAGGCTGGGGTAGTGGCTGCGGGTACGTGTCTTCAGGCGCCCCATCAGCACCCAGCGCAGGCTGAGGCGGATGCTGAGCACCACGGCGCCAGCGTAGAGCACGACCACGATAGCCACTGCCAACAGCGCGGCGTAAACCGCCATCAATGCCAGGGCCGGGGCGATGTTGGCCATGGCGCTGATGGTTGCCGGGCCACCACTGACGCTCGGGAGCAACCCGAGGGCGGCAGCGCCCATTATCACGAAGGAGGCGATCAGCCCGGCGGCCTTGGCGATGAACTCGAAGTGGGCGTAGAACAGCCAACCCCAGAAGCTGGTCATCAGCAGGCAGAGGCCCGCCGAGCCGATGAGAATGCCCGGCCGCAGGCTGGAGCGCAGGGCCAGCCCCAGGCAGATGAAGGCTTCCAGGAAGGCCAGACCGATAGACTTGAATCTCGCTTTCATGGACAGGGGCATTCCTTTGCACGGCGGAAATGAAGAAGGGCCGCATTATGCGGCCCTTCGGGGTTCACCAGGCTTACTTCTTGCCCAGTTTGTGCTCGAGGTAGTGAATGTTCACGCCCCCTTTGCAGAAACCCTTGTCGCGGGTGAGGTCGCGGTGCAGCGGGACGTTGGTCTTGATCCCGTCCACCACGATCTCGTCGAGGGCGTTGCGCATGCGCGCCATGGCCTCGTCGCGGTCCCTGCCGTAGGTGATCAGCTTGCCGATCAGCGAGTCGTAGTTCGGCGGTACCGAGTAGCCGCTGTACAGGTGCGAGTCGACACGCACGCCGTTGCCACCCGGGGCGTGGAAGTACTTCACCTTGCCCGGGGAGGGCATGAAGTTGTCCGGGTCTTCGGCGTTGATGCGGCACTCCAGAGCATGGCCGCGGATGACCACGTCTTCCTGCTTGATCGAGAGCTTGTTGCCTGCGGCGATGCTGAGCATCTCCTTGACGATGTCGACGCCGGTGACCATCTCGGTGACCGGATGCTCCACCTGGACGCGGGTGTTCATCTCGATGAAGTAGAAGCGGCCGTTCTCGTAGAGGAACTCGAAGGTACCCGCACCGCGGTAGCCGATTTCGATGCAGGCCTGGACGCAGCGGGCCAGCACTTCGGCACGGGCCTTCTCGTCGATACCGGGGGCGGGGGCTTCTTCCAGCACCTTCTGGTGGCGGCGCTGCAGGGAGCAGTCGCGGTCACCCAGGTGGATGGCATTGCCCTGGCCGTCGGAGAGGACCTGCACTTCCACGTGGCGCGGGTTGGTGAGGAACTTCTCCAGGTAGACCATGGAGTTGCCGAACGCGGCACCGGCTTCGGTGCGGGTCAGCTTGGCCGACTTGATCAGCTCGTCGGCGCTGTGCACCACGCGCATGCCGCGACCACCGCCGCCGCCAGCGGCCTTGATGATCACCGGGTAGCCGACTTCCTCGGCAATCGCCAGGGCGGTCGCTTCGTCTTCCGGCAGGGGGCCGTCGGAGCCCGGCACGGTCGGTACGCCGGCCTTCTTCATGGCGTCCTTGGCGGACACCTTGTCGCCCATTAGGCGGATGGTGTCGGCTTTCGGGCCGATGAAGGCGAAGCCGGAGTTCTCCACCTGCTCGGCGAAGTCGGCGTTCTCGGCGAGGAAGCCGTAGCCCGGGTGGATCGCGGTGGCGCCGGTCACTTCGGCGGCACTGATGATGGCCGGGATGTTCAGGTAGGACTGGGCAGCGGGTGCCGGGCCGATGCAGACGGTCTCGTCAGCCAGGGACAGGTGCATCAGCTCACGGTCGGCCGTGGAGTGCACCGCTACCGTCTTGATGCCCAGCTCCTTGCAGGCGCGCAGGATGCGCAGGGCGATCTCGCCACGGTTGGCGATCAGGACTTTTTCCAGCATCACAGGCTCTCCGCGGTTCAGACGATGGTGAACAGCGGCTGGTCGTACTCAACCGGCTGACCGTTTTCCACGAGGATGGATTCGATCACGCCACTGGCTTCGGCTTCGATGTGGTTCATCATCTTCATCGCTTCGACGATGCAGAGGATGTCGCCTTTCTTAACGGTCTGGCCGACTTCGGCGAAGTTGGCCGAGGTGGGGGAGGCGGCGCGGTAGAAGGTGCCGACCATCGGCGAGCGAACGACGTGGCCGTTCAGCTTCGCAGCAGCCGGGGCAGCGTCGGCTGCCGGAGCCGGGGCAGCCGCCGGCGCGGCGGCAACGGGGGCCGCGACCGGGGCCGGGGCAGCGGCGTAGACCGGCTGGGCGGCCATGGCCTTGTTGCTGTGGCGGCTGATGCGTACGGACTCTTCGCCCTCGCGGATCTCCAGCTCGTCGATCCCGGACTCTTCCAGCAGTTCGATCAGTTTCTTGACTTTACGGATATCCATTAATCATCAACTCCCAAGGGTAAGGTCAGGGGCGTTCAAGGTGTTCCAGTGCCGCGTCCAGGGCCAGGCGGTAGCCGGTGGCGCCCAGACCGCAGATCACTCCCACGGCTACGTCGGAGAAGTAGGAGTGATGGCGGAAAGGTTCTCGCTTGTGCACGTTGGAGAGGTGCACTTCGATGAATGGGATGCTCACTGCGAGCATCGCGTCACGTAGCGCGACACTTGTATGCGTGAAAGCGGCCGGATTGATCAGGATGAAGTCCACACCCTCGTTGCGCGCAGCGTGGATCCGCTCGATCAGTTCGTACTCGGCATTGCTCTGCAGGTGCATCAGGTGGTGCCCGGCTTCGCGGGCGCGGCGCTCCAGGTCCTGGTTGATCTCGGCCAGGGTGGTGGCGCCGTACTTGTCGGGCTCGCGGGTCCCCAGCAGGTTGAGGTTGGGACCGTGCAGGACGAGCAGGGTGGCCATGGGCTGTCTTCCTTATTGGGGCCAGGCGGGACCGTGAAGGATAGTCGTGACTGTCCCTGTGTCGCCAGTAGTCGACACGATGCCCGCAGATTGCGGCAGATTTATGAAGTTCCGCTTATTGACGCGAGCCGGCGCGGGCCAGGTGGTCGGCGAACGCGGCGGCGTGGATCTCTCCTACGACACGCAGATCGGCCCATTCGTCACCGTTCGCCCCGAAGAACAGCAGGGCCGGCGGGCCGAACAGCTTGTAGCGGTCCAGCAGGGCGCGCTGCTCGGCGGTGCTCTCGGTCATGTCGAAGCGCACCAGGCGATAGCGGCCCAACTGTGCGGTGACCTCCGGCGCGGTGAGCACCTCGCGTTCGATCACCTTGCAACTGATGCACCAGTCCGCGTACCAGTCCAGCAGCAGCGGTTGCCCGGCGGCCTTGGCCTCGGCCTGGGCGGCCTCAAGCTCGGTCGGCGTCTTCACGGTGACCCAGGCTCCGGCGGCTGCCGTGGCCTGGGGGGCGCCGGCCACGCCGGCGCGACCCAGCGGGCGCAGCGGATCGGCTTCGCCCTTGAGCGCGCCGACCCAGGTGGCACCGGCGTAGACCAGCAGCACCAGCCCGGCGAGTTGCGCCAGGCGCTGGCGCGGGGATTTGGGGCCGAACTCCAGGGTGCCGAGGAACAGCGCCACCCCGGCAGCCAGCAGGCCCCACAGGGCCAGGCTCAGCGAGCCCGGCAGCACGCGCTCCAGCAGCCACACCGACACCGCCAGCAACAGCACGCCGAAGGCATTGCGCACCGCCACCATCCACGGGCCGGAGCGCGGCAGCAGCGCGCCGCCACCGACCGCGAAGAGCACCAGCGGAGTGCCCATGCCGAGGCCCAGCAGGAACAGCTTCAGGCCGCCGCCCAGGGCATCACCGCTGGCGCTGATATAGAGCAGGGCACCCGCCAGCGGGGCGGAGACGCACGGCGAGACCAACAGGCTGGACAGCACCCCCAGCGCTGCCGCGCCCCAGATCGAGCCCCCCTGGGTGCTGCCGGCCAGGCGGTCCAGCGGGCCGGCGAGGAAGCCCGGCAGGCGCAGCTCATACAGGCCGAACATGGCCAGGGCGAACACTGCGAAGAAGGCCGCGAAGGGCACCAGCACCCAGGCCGACTGCAGGCGTGCCTGCAGGTTCAGCTCGGCGCCGAACACGCCCATCAGCGCGCCCAGCACGGCGAAGCAGGCCGCCATCGGCAGCACGTAGGCCAGCGATAGCACCAGGCCCCGGCCGCCGCCCACCTGCCCGCGCAGCACCACGCCGGAGAGGATCGGCAGCATCGGCAGCACGCAGGGGGTGAAGGTCAGGCCCAGCCCGGCGAGGAAGAACAGCGCCAGCTCGTGCCAGCTCCAGCCCTGCCCGTTGCTCGGCAGTGCACCGTCCGGCGCGGCGGCGGATGCGGCGCCGATCTGCAGCGTCTCGGTTTCCGGCGGGTAGCACAGGCCCTTGTCGGCACAGCCCTGGTAGGTCACCAGCAGCTTGAAGGGGCGCTGTTGCGGGTTGTTCAGCGGCAGGTCGACGTCGAGGACCTCGTAATACACCTCCACGTCGCCGAAGTAGTCGTCGGTCTTGTGCTTGCCCGCCGGCAGTTGCGCCGCGCCCAGGCCGACATCGGCCGGCTCGGTGCGGAACTGGAAGCGGTGCTTGTAGAGGTAGTAGCCCTCGGCGTTGGTGAAGCGCAGCTTGATCGCCGTGGGTGAACTCTCCACCAGGCTGAGGCGGAAGGCCTCGCGCACCGGGAGGAAGTCCTGACTGTTGTTCAGCGGGGCGCCCAGGGTGGCGCTGGGGCGGCCATCCAGCAGCCCGGCAACGGCGGGCAGGGTGGCCAGTAGAAGGATGAGGGTCAGCAGACGACGCATGGGACACTCGGCAGGAAAAGGTGCCGGGCATGATAACGGAGCCGGTCCGCGCCCGGCAGGCCGATCCTGTAAGCGGCTTTCTCATCACGCCGAAAGGTCATGCGCCGTCCCCTTGAGCGCGTTGCCTGCGCCGGGGCGCGACACGTCGCCGCAGGGCGGCGGGTCTCAACCGCCTGCTAGACGCGGAAGGCCTGCACCGCCTGGTTCAGCTCACCGCCCAGTTGCAGCAACTGCTCCGCCTGGTCGCGGCTGCGGCCGATGTGGCGGAGGTTGTCATCGCCCTGCTGGTGGATCTGCTCGCTGTAGCCACGGATTTCGCTCACCGCGCCGCTCTGGTTGGCGGTGGCTTCGGCGATCTGCCCGGCGGTGCTGGCGATGGTGCGGATGGCGTCGACGATCTCGTCCAGCGCCCCGTCCGCCGCGGCAGCGCGGGTGGCGGTGGCCTCGGCGTGCTCCACCTGGGCGCGCATGCCCTGCACCGACTGGTGAGCGGCGGTCTGCAGGCGGCCGATCAGCTCCTGGATTTCGCCAGTGGCGCCGGCGGTGCGTTGCGCCAGGGTGCGCACCTCGTCGGCGACCACGGCGAAGCCGCGGCCTTGCTCGCCGGCGCGGGCCGCTTCGATGGCCGCGTTCAATGCCAGCAGGTTGGTCTGCTCGGCGATGCCACGGATCACCACCAGCACGCTCTCGATGGTGGCCGACTCCTGGGCCAGACGCTCGATGGCGCTCGCGTTCTTCTGCACCTCGCCCACCAGCGTGCGCATGCCGGTCAGGCTCTGGCCGATGATGCGCTGGCCCTGCTCCACCGCACGGCCGGCGGCGTGGCTGGCGTCGGCGGCGTGGGCAGCGTCCCCGGCCACCTGCTGAATGGTGGCCTCCAGTTCGCCCAGGGCATCACGGATCTGCCCGGTGCCCACCGCCTGGCGTTCGGCGCCGTCGTGCAGGCCGCCGTTGAGGCCAGCCAGGGTGTGGCTGCTGCTGAGCACCTGCTCGGCGTGGTGGCGGATGGTGCCCACCAGGTCGCCCAGGTAGTCCCGCAGGCGCGCCAGTGAGCCCTCGATGCCGCGCAGGTCGTCGATGCGCGAATCGAGGTGGATGGGTTGGCTGAAGTCCCCGGAGGCCCAGTGGGACAGCGCCTGCATCAGGCGCCCGAGCAGTCGCGTGAGGTTGCGCTGGATGCGGTCCACCGCCAGGGCGATGAGCAGGATCAGGCCGATCATCAGCCCCTGCATCAGCCGCACCTCGCCCTGGATGCGGCCATGCTCGGCGCGCACCTGGGGCTCCAGGGCGGCCAGGGCCTGGCGCAGGTCGTCGAGGCGGGCGCGGGTGGCCTTGGCCAGTTCCGCACGGTTGGCGATCAGTTGGCGGGTGCGCTGCAGTTCGGCCGGGTAGCGACCGACCAGGCTGGCCAGTTCGCGCTTGAGGGCGATGCCACGGTCCTCGGTGGTCTTCTCCTCGTCCTGGTTGGCCAGGCCCATCATCGCGGCGAAGTCGTCGGAGGCGGACTGGGTCTGCTCGGCCACGCCGAGCAGGGGCAGGGCGTCGAGACGGGCGGACTCCTGGCCGAGGGCGGCCAGCTCGCGCTCCACATCGGCGGCCAGTTCGTCACGGCCGCTCTCCACCAGCTTGGCGCGGGCGTGGACCAGGCGCGTCAGGTGCTGGGAGGCCGCCAGCAGCGGCGCCCGGTAGTCTGCCGCGAGGGTCGGGTCGCCGGCGTCTGCATAGCGCGCCAGTTGCTCCAGTACACCGTCCAGTTCGCGCTCGGCCTGGATCAGCAGGCCCTGCGGGTCACCGGCCAGCTTGCCGGCGGCCAGGAGCTGGTCGGCTGCAAAGGTGCGCAGCGGGTCGATGCCGCCGCGCAGGGTACTGGCCAGCTCCGGCGGCAACTCCTGCATGCGCTGGTCCAGATCGTCCAGGCCCTGGGTGGCGGCGCTGTGGCGCAGGGCATCACCGCTGGCCAGGTAGGTCTCGATGTTGTCGCTGACATCCCGTTGCACGCGCTGCGCCAGGTCCAGGTACAGCTCCATCACCTGGTAGGGGCGTTCCAGGGCGCGCTGGGACCACCACAGCGTGGCGCCCAGGGCCAGGCACACGGTGACCAGAAGAAGGGTATTGAGGTTGGTGAGCTGCTTAAGGCGCATGGGGGCCTCGACCTACAACGGACAGGACGGCGGACCCCGACGATATTTCGTTTCGATTGCAGCTTGATGACAGCGTGACCTGCGTCACGCTGTGGAATGCTTCAGCGGAACAGCTCGACGCGGTTGCGGCCGCTGCGCTTGGCCTGGTAGAGCGCCTCGTCGGCGCGCTTGGAGAGGGTGTTGCTGTCGATGTCGCCGCTCAGCTCGGCGATGCCGCAACTGAAGGTGCAGGACAGGTCATGGGGCTGGGCCGGGTAGCGGATCTCGGCGAAGCGCTGGCGAATCTCCTCCAGCACCCGCTGGGCGGCCGCCAGGTCGGTGTCCGGCAGCACCACGGCGAACTCTTCGCCGCCGTAGCGACCGATGTGGTCGCTCTTGCGCAGGCGCTGCTTGAGGAACAGCGCCAGGCCCTTGATCACCCGGTCGCCCATGGGGTGGCCGTAGGTGTCGTTGACCTTCTTGAAGTGGTCGATGTCCAGCATCGCGAAGCACAGCGGGCGGCCGTCGCGGCGCGCGCGGGAGCGGGCGTCTTCCAGCAATTGCAGGGTGTGGGTGTGGTTGAACAGCCCGGTGAGGCTGTCGCGCACCATCCGCGCCTTCAGACTGCGGGCGCGCTTGGCGCGGGTGCGCACCGTGGCGATCAGGTGACGCGGCTTGATCGGCTTGGTGAGGAAGTCGTCGCCCCCCTCGCTCATCGCGTCGAGCTGCTTGTCCAGGTCGTCCTCCGCCGACAGGTAGATGATCGGCACGCTGACGTAGCGCTCGTTCTGGCGGATCACCTTGGCCAACTCGGTGCCCAGGCACTCGGGCATGTACATGTCGAGGATGATCAGGTCCGGCTGGAACTCCGCCAGCGCCGCCATCGCCTGCACCGGCTCGGTGATGGCGCGGGTGACGATGCCGGCGCTGTTCAGGGTCATCTCGGTATGCATCGCCTGGGCGCGGGAGTCGTCCACCACCAGCACCCGGTAGGGCTCGTAGTGGGCGGTGCGGGTCAGGGTCTCGATGCGCTCCAGCAGGCTGGAGGCGTCCAGGGTGCCGCTGTAGAACTCCTGCCCCCCGGCGCGCACGGCGGCCAGGCGGGTCGGGGTGTCGGTGTCCTCATGGCTGAAGAACAGCACCGGCAGCTTGTGTTCCAGGCCCTTCTGCGCCTCCAGTGCCAGCTCCAGGCCCATGCCGGGGCCGGCGAAATCCACTTCCATGACGATGGCCGACGGGTGCCGCTCGGCCATGGCCGCACGGAAAGCGTTGGCGCTGTCGCAGGTCTGTGCCGAGAGGCCGAAGAACTCCATCTGCTGGGCCAGGCGTGCGGCGCGCTCACCGTCCTGCAGAGCCAGGTAGACCGGCTTGCGCAGGGGCGGCAGGAAGGTCTGCTCGAGCTGGTCGCCTTGGCGCAGGCCGGTGCGCGACAGGCGCTGCATCAGTTGGCTCAGCTCAGTGATCAATTCGCTGGACAGGCGACCGCGGTTGGCCTGGATGCCCACCAGGCTGGCTTCGATGCTCTGCGCCAGTTGGCTGTGCTCGGGCTGCTCGAAGCGCTGGGCATAGCGCTGCAGGAGGGCATTGGCCTCGCTCAGCTCGGTGAGGTCGGACTCCCGCCACTCGCTGCGCTGCAGCCGCTGCCAGACCTCCAGAAGATGGCGCGCCTGGTGGATCACCCGTTGGGCGAAATAGGTCTTCAGGCGATCGCGGCTGGGATCTTCGGGTTCGTTCATGACGGGCTTCTGGGCTTCTGGTCGTTTTCTGGACGAAAGCCGACCTGGATGGTGGCGCTATGCTAGCACCTCGTTGCAACCGCGCCAGTACCGCCGATCCCTTGGCGTCAACCTTTTCTCCGGGAGTGCCACTGGGTCACAGCGCGAATGTGCGCATCGTCTCAACCCGCCGTTACCGGCCCACTCTTGGTTTGGCCATCGGACGCTGGCAAGGTCGCTCGCTTCACTTATAGTGCGAGGCCGACGGCACCCTTGCGTAAGGGCGCTGTCGAAACTTGCCGAACGGATGAGTGAAGGACATAGCCATGCTGGACTGGAAGAAGCGTGCGGGCCAGGCACGAGATCGCGTCGATGATTCGGTGGACGATGTCCGCAGCTACCTGGGAGGCATCTGGGTCAGCCGCGCCCTCGGCGCCCTGCTCGGTGTCTACCTGGTGGGAGCGGGCGTGGTGGGCTGGTACTGGAGCCAGGAGCCCGAGCTGTTCCCCGTGCAGCAGAACGCCCAGGCGGCGGCCGAGCGCGCCCAGCGCAAGCTGGTCACCGGCTACACCACCGTCGAAACCCTCAAACAGGTCTCCCAGACCCTGCTGGACAAGCCCGGCGGCTACCTCTCCAACGACCTGGCCCCGCCCGGCCTCTGGCTGGACAACATGCCCAGTTGGGAATACGGCGTGCTGGTGCAGGTCCGCGACCTGACCCGCGCCCTGCGCAAGGACTTCGCCCGCTCCCAGTCGCAGTCCACCGAGGACGTCGACCTGGCGCGCGCCGAGCCGCGCTTCAACTTCGACAACAAGAGCTGGGCCCTGCCAGCCTCCGAGACCGAGTACCAGGGAGGCATCCGCGCGCTGGACCGCTACCTGGCCCGCCTCTCCGACCCGAATCAGCCCGGTGCTCAGTTCTATACCCGTGCCGACAACCTCAACAACTGGCTGGGTGACGTCGCCACCCGTCTGGGCTCGCTGTCCCAGCGCCTGTCCGCCAGCGTCGGCCGGGTGCGCCTGGACACTGACGTGAAGGCCCAGGAGGGGCAGGAAGGCGTGGTGCCCAAGGTCAGCGAAGAGTTCGTCGAGACGCCTTGGTTGCAGATCGACAACGTCTTCTATGAGGCCCGTGGCCAGGCCTGGGCGCTGTCCCACATCCTGCGTGCCATTGAAGTGGACTTCGCCGACGTACTGGCCAAGAAGAACGCCACCATCAGCGTGCGCCAGATCATCCGTGAGCTGGAGGCCGCCCAGGAGCCCCTGTGGAGCCCCATGGTGCTCAACGGCAGCGGCTACGGCGTACTCGCCAACCACTCGCTGGTGATGGCCAACTACATCTCCCGCGCCAACGCCGCCGTGATCGACCTGCGCCAGCTGCTGGAGCAGGGCTGATGGCCCTCGACCCGCGCGAAGCGGCCCACCGCGCTGCCTCCGATGCCGAGCGGGTGGCCTGGGTCGACGAGCAGGACCGCCTCCTCGGCGGCCTGCCCCGGGCCGAGCTGCGCGAGCGCGGGCTGGTTTCCCGTGGCACCTTCATCCTCCTGTTCAACAGCGCCGGCCAGCTCTGTGTGCATCGCCGCACCCTGAGCAAGGCGCTGTACCCGGGCTACTGGGACGTCGCCGCCGGCGGCATGGTCCAGGAAGGGGAGGACTACGCCCTCTCCGCCGCCCGTGAACTGGAGGAAGAGCTCGGCATCGCCGGCGTGCCCCTGCGCGAGCATGGGCGCTTCTACTTCGACGAGCCGGGCAACCGGCTCTGGGGCGCGGTGTTCTCCGCCGTGTCCGACGCGCCCCTGCGGCTGCAGCCGGAAGAGGTGATGGAAGCGCGATTCATGAGCCTCGACGAGGCCCAGGCGCTGGAGAACTGCTGCCCGGACTCGCTCAAGGCGTTGCGTCTTTATCTGGCGTCGCTCTAAGACGTGTTAGGCAACTAGACGGGGATATCGGAGCCCAGCTGCTTAGCGAGTTTTGCTGTTGTCTTATGTTTCGCCTTCCCAGGCGAGTTTCTTTTTTCAGTCGCCAAAAAAGAAACCAAAAAGGCTCGCCCCTGCATCCGGGTCCCGCTTCGCGGGACTCCCCTCGCTCCATCGTTGCTACGGGGGCCGGCGCGATGGGCCATCCATGGCCTGGCGCGCCTCTCACGGCATCCATGCCGTTCGTCCCCCTTCGCAACGACTGCGCTCGGCCTCCTGAAGGGGCGTTGTCCCCGCCTTGGCATTCGAGCCCTGTTCAGTTTCAGCGTGCGCGCAGAGTCTGCTGCTTTCTTCCTTAGGGACGTGGTTGAAACCCCCGCCCGGCGCGGGTTTGTGCAATATCCCGGACCCTTTCGTGCACGATGCCGAACAGGGTCGCCAATCTGACGATCAATGGCGCAAATTCGCACTTAGCATTCGCCGCGAATGCTGCTAAATTGCGCCGCCTTTCAACCCCGGCTTCCCGGCCGGGGCTGCGCTGCCCCTGCCAGAGTGGGGCTTCGCGGTCGGCCCCCCGCCGACCAGTCGCTATCCTGACCCCTACGAGGAAAGCCGGTGGTCAAGAAAGCTTCGTCCTTTGCCGCCCTCGGCGGCCTGGTGTACTCCACCGACAGCGGCCGGCACTGCCCGGACTGCGCCCAGCCCATCGACGCCTGCACCTGCAAGCAAGCCACCGTGCCCGCCGGCGACGGCATCGCGCGCGTTCGCCGCGAAACCAAGGGCCGGGGTGGCAAGACCGTCACCACCGTCAGCGGCGTACCGCTGGCTGGCGACGAGCTGAAGGAGCTGGCCAGCGCGCTCAAGCGCCGATGTGGCACCGGCGGTGCGCTCAAGGACGGCGTGATCGAGATCCAGGGCGACCACGTGGACCTGCTGCTCGACGAGCTCGCCAAGCGCGGCTTCAAGGCCAAGAAATCCGGCGGCTGAGCCACGGCTTTCTAAACTGACCGTCATCGCCACGGTCAACACTCCAACGTCATACGACCGCATTAACCTGCCCACGCCTGCCCGGCACGTCCCGGCGGGTTCGGCCTTTTTCATCCCACAGGGGGAACACGATGTCTGCACGACGCACGCGCAAGGACGATGGCAGCCGCTGGACCGTGGCCGATAGCCGCAGTGTCTACGGGATTCGCCATTGGGGGGCCGGCTTCTTCGCCATCAACGAGGCCGGTCGCGTCGACGTGCGCCCCAGCGGCCCGTCCAGCGAGCCGGTGGACCTGCACGAACTGGTCGGCAACCTGCGCGAGGCGGGTCTGTCCCTGCCGCTGCTGGTGCGCTTCCCCGGCATCCTCCAGTCGCGCGTGCGCCAGCTCACCGGCGCCTTCGACGCCAACATCGCACGGCTGGAATACCAGAACAGCTACACCGCCCTGTACCCCATCAAGGTCAACCAGCAGGAAGCGGTGGTGGAGAACATCATCGCCACCCAGAACGTCTCCATCGGCCTGGAAGCCGGCTCCAAGCCCGAGCTGATGGCCGTGCTGGCCCTCGCCCCCAAGGGCGGCACCATCGTCTGCAACGGCTACAAGGACCGCGAGTTCATCCGCCTGGCGCTGATGGGCCAGAAGCTCGGCCACAACGTCTTCATCGTCATCGAGAAGGAATCGGAGGTGGAGTTCGTCATCGAAGCCGCCGCCGAGCTGAAGGTCGCGCCCCAGGTCGGCCTGCGTGTGCGCCTGTCGTCCCTGGCCTCCTCCAAGTGGGCCGACACCGGCGGCGAGAAGTCCAAGTTCGGCCTCTCCGCCGCCCAACTGCTGTCGGTGGTCGATCGCTTCCGCAAGGCCGGCCTCGACCAGGGCGTGCGCCTGCTGCACTTCCACATGGGCTCGCAGATCGCCAACCTGGCCGACTACCAGCACGGCTTCAAGGAAGCCATCCGCTACTACGCCGAACTGCGCAGCCTCGGCCTGCCGGTGGACCACATCGACGTCGGCGGCGGCCTGGGTGTGGACTACGACGGCACCCACTCGCGCAACGCCAGCTCCATCAACTACGACATGGACGACTACGCCGGCGTGGTGGTGGGCATGCTCAAGGAGTTCTGCGACGCCCAGGGCCTGCCGCACCCGCACATCTTCTCCGAGAGCGGCCGCGCCATGACCGCGCACCACGCCGTGCTGGTCATGCAGGTTACCGACGTCGAGCGCCACAACGACGCCGTACCGGTGGTGGATGACCGCGAGGAGCAGCCGGAGATCGTCCGCTGGCTGCTCGACCTGCTCGGCCCGACCGACACCGAGATGGTCACCGAGACCTATTGGCGCGCCACCCACTACATCGGCGACGCCGCCGCCCAGTACGCCGAAGGCAAGCTGACCCTCGCGCAGAAGGCCCTGGCCGAGCAGACCTACTTCGCCATCTGCCGCCGCCTGCACAACCAGCTCAAGGCCCGCCAGCGCTCTCATCGCCAGGTGCTCGACGAGCTGAACGACAAGCTGGCCGAGAAGTACATCTGCAACTTCTCCGTGTTCCAGAGCCTGCCGGACACCTGGGCCATCGGCCAGGTGCTGCCGATCATCCCGCTGCAGCGCCTCGACGAAGAGCCCCTGCGCCGGGCCGTGCTGCAGGACCTGACCTGTGACTCCGACGGCAAGATCAAGCAGTACGTCGACGAGCAGAGCATCGAGACCAGCATGCCGGTGCACGACGTGCGCGAAGGCGAGGACTACCTCCTGGGCGTGTTCCTGGTGGGCGCCTACCAGGAGATCCTCGGCGACATGCACAACCTGTTCGGCGACACCGACTCGGTGAACGTCTACCAGCGCGAAGACGGCAGCGTGTACCACGCCGGCATCGAGACCCACGACACCATCGAGGACATGCTGCGCTACGTGCACCTGTCCCCCGAGGAACTGATGGCCCTCTACCGCGACAAGGTGGCCAGCGCCAAGCTCAGCCCCCGCGAGCGCACCCACTACGTGGACGCCCTGCGCCTGGGCCTGACCCGTTCCTCCTACCTCTCGTCCTGATCGCCCCGCGCCCCGAAAAGCCCCGGCCCATGCCGGGGCTTTTCATTTCCGCCACCAGCCAGTACGAATCCAACGTAGCCCGGGCTTCAGCCCGGGAGCGGAGTCATCCCCAAGGCCCATGCGCCAGTAATCGGTGGATGAAAAGAGCGTCATCCACCCCGACGCGAGCCTCCACCCCCGCCGCCCCGCAGGGCGTATCGCGCTTCACCGATCCACCGTCTCGACGCCGGAGCGGTGTGAGCCCGTAGGATGCGGTGAGCTCGGCGAACCGCATCGATCCACGCCCAGCCCGCGTTGATGTGCTTCGCACAGCTCA